>JAKEGQ010000245.1 GCA_022615475.1 Candidatus Methylomirabilota bacterium
CCCGCCCTTACGTTCGTGGTGGTCTCTTCCCTTGCTCTTAGGAGTGATGGTGGGCGGCTGTCTGTTCATGGGCAGCCCCCCTCCTGAGCGGGGGAATATCCGTCCACTGCCTCCTCGCCTCCCCACGTACACGGTCAGCGGTCAAGCCGTCATTGCAGACCCCGGGCCGCTCAGCGTCACGGTGCAGCCCCTAAGCCTGGAGGAGGTCCAGGGGTATTTCCGCAGTCGCCCTACGAAAGTGAACCCCTTTCAGGGGATGCAGAAGAACATCACGCCCTTCTTGATTCGAATCGAAAATCGAGGCAGGGATCAGGTGACATTCGAGCCGGGGTCGGTGGTCCTCAAGGATCAGGACAACCGTCCATTGAGTGCATGGGATGCGGTGGATCTGCATCAAGCCCTTTCAGAAAAGCCGGCGCTGCTCCAGGCGGCCCAGAGAGGGGTCTTTGCCGGGTATCTCGTGGTTCCCTCCGACCAGAGCCGCGAAGGACTCCTGATCTTCCCGGCCCTTCCTCAGGATGCCAAGGCCATTCTCCTCCATTTTACGTCTCTGTACGCCGGGCCCGCAGCCTATCCCCTCATCTTTGAGTTTAGCGTGGTCCCTGAGGAGTCAAAAAAATAGGTTCTTTATCACCGAGCAGGGTGTTGCATGACCCGCCGCCCAGAACTGTTTCGAGAGCTGGCCGCCCTGAGGCGCCTGCCCGGAGGAGAGGAGGACTCGCGGGCCTGGCAAAAGGCGTATGAGGCGATAGAAGAAGCCCTTGCCATCCTCGAGGACGAGACCCTCCACGGAGAGGAACCGGCCCTCGTTTTCCACGCCGGGGAGTCGGTGTCGGCGCCAGGACGTCTGCGGGCCACGAGCGGGAGGCCGCATCGTGCAGGGGGTGAGATCGCAGAGCTTTCTGTCGCGTCGGCGGCGAGCCTTATCCACCGCAAGGAACTTTCCCCCGTTGAACTTGTCCGCGCCGTGCTCGATCGGATCGAGGCATACGGGGAGCGGATCAATGCCTATATTGCCCTGCATGCTGAGGAGGCCATTCAAGCAGCGCGGCACGCGGAGGATGCTCTCGTCCAGCGCCACCCCCTTGGCCCTCTCCACGGCGTCCCGCTCGCGGTCAAAGATCTTTTCTTCGAGGAGGGCCTTCCGACCACTGCCGGGAGCCGGGTCCTCCAGGATTTTGTTCCCCGGGAGGATGCGACGGTCATTCGTCGTCTCAGGGAAGCCGGCGCGGTCCTCCTAGGAAGGCTGAACCTCCACGAGCTGGCGTACGGGGTGACCAACGAGAACCCGCATTTCGGCCCGGTGCGGAATCCCTGGAAGCTCAGCCGGGTCGCGGGGGGAAGCAGTGGAGGCTCTGCGGCTGCCGTGGCCGCCTCTCTCTGTCTCGCGTCGCTTGGGACCGATACCGGGGGTTCGATTCGCATTCCGGCTGCCTGCTGCGGCGTGGTGGGTGTGAAGCCGACCTATGGTCGGGTGAGCCGCCATGGGGTCCTGCCGCTGGCCTGGTCCTTAGACCATGTCGGTCCGATCACGAAAAGCGTGGAGGATGCGGCCTTGCTCCTTGAAGTCCTGGCCGGCCGCGATCCGCGAGATCCCACCACCAGCCCTCTCGCGGTTCCCGCCTATAGTGGCATGCTCGGGGGTGGCTTGGAGGGAGTCAGAGTCGGAGTGCCCACAGGCTTCTTCACCGACCCGGTGGAGATCGACCCCGCGGTCTTGGCGGCCGTGCAGGGGGCCATCCACGTGATGGAGAGTGTGGGGGCGAGCATCACGGAGGTTTCGATGCCATTTCTCCGGCATGCGCCCGCCGTGCAGTTCTTGACCCTCGCGACGGAGGCGAGCGCCAACCACGGGTGGCTCCTCCGAACGCGTGGTCGCGAGCTTGGGCTGGATGTCCGGCGGCGGCTGGAGTTGGGAGAGTTCGTTGCGGCCCCACTGTACGTTCGGGCCCAACAGGCGCGCCGGCGCCTTGTCCGGGAGTTCGCCGATGTCTTCCGGGACGCGGACCTCCTCGTGACGCCAACCCTCCCCGTCGTCGCCCCACCTCTCGGTGCGGAAACGGTCGCGATTCAGGGGGTCCAGAAGAGGATCCAACCGACGCTCACCCGCTTCACCGGTCCCTTGAATCTGACCGGGCTCCCCGCCATTTCTCTGCCGTGTGGGACGGATGACGATGGACTTCCCGTCGGGCTCCAGATGGTCGGGCGACCCTTCGATGAGGCGACGCTCCTCCGAGCGGCTTACGCATATGAAGAGGTCAGTCGACTACGCACCCGACGGCCACCCCTGGCCGATTAGCTCATCAGCCGTCGGCTATCAGCCATCAGCACTCCGAGACATGAGACCGGAGACAACAGACCGCAGACATCAGACCCCGGACCAGTCTGAGGTCTGAAGTCTCAGGTCTGAGGTCTGCGGCTGCTACTTCAGGAGTGGAGTGAGGTGTGCGTCGAGGGTAGCGGCATCGGTGTTTCGGAGTCGGATCCGCTTGCGGCGGGCGTGGGCGCCCGCAATGATCTCGACTCGGCTCACGGGAAGGCGCAAGATATCGGCCAACAGGCGGCGGCAGGCTGCATTGGCCTTCCCCTCGACAGGGGGGGCACTGATTGACACGTTGAGGACCCCCTCCCGGACTCCAACAATCTCGTCCCGCCTCGCCCCCGGCCGGACGAGCACCGGGAGAACGAGGTCACGTCCCTGTATCTTGAGTCTTAGGTTCGAGAGGCCCACTGATGTCCTCTGCGGTCTCGGTCGCGAGGAGATCCTGGTGGAGCTTGATGGCCGATCGGATCCGGCCCTCGAAGAGCATCTTCTGTCGCTTCAGGTCCGCCAGCCTTCCCTGGATTTGGGCCAACATCAAATTCGTGCGCTCCAGGAGCCTTTCTGCCTTGACCTCGGCGTCCTTGAGGATCGCGTCCGCCTCCTTCCGGGCCTTTTCCCTCGTCTCCTCTGCCATGCGCTGGACAGCAAGCAGGGCTTCCTTGAGCTCCCTCTCTCGGTGCTGGTAGTGCTGGAGCTGGGCTTCCTGCTTCTGGATCCGCTCCTCCTTAGTGGCGTTCTCCTTGAGGAGACGCTGCAATTCCTCGGCGACTCCATCCAGGAAGGTCTTGACCTCGACCGGGTCCAGTCCTCGGAAACGACGCTGAAATTCGCGCTGCGTGATTGCGATCGGTGTGAGATCCTTCATCGTAACCTCCAAGCAAGCTCCCGTAGCGAGGCCACCAGGAATTGGTCGAGGAAGATGATCGCCAGGATTGCCACCATGGGAGAGAAATCGATCCCCCACGTGCTCGGCAGGGCCCGGCGGATCGGCCGCAGGACGGGCTCGGTTGTGCGGTGGAGCAACTGAACGAAGGGGTTGTAGGGATCCGGGTTGACCCACGAGACGATTGCCCTGATGATGATGATCCACATATAGATGTTGAGAACAATGCCAACGAGCTGCGCGAGGGCACTCAGCAGGTTGGCGAAGATGAACATTGCCTACCCACTCCCCAGTTCCTGAGCGCGCCGGGTCGCCGCCTCCACCGCGGCCATCAGCGTTCCTCGGATGCCGGCCTGTTCCAAAACGTGCAGCCCTGCAACGGTGGTTCCCCCGGGCGAGGTGACCATGTCCTTGAGGTTCGCGGGATGTTTTCCGGTCTCGAGGACCATCCGGGCCGCCCCGAGCACCGTCTGCGCCGCGAGCAGTGTGGCCGTCTCTCGGGGAAGTCCCATGCGAACGCCAGCGTCCACAAGGGCCTCGATCACGAGGAAGACATAGGCTGGTCCGCTCCCGCTCAGGCCGGTCACGGCATCCATCAGCCTTTCCTCGACCTGAACGACCTGACCCACCGTCTCGAAGATCTGCCGGGCGATCTCGAGGTCTTGCGGGGTGGCGTGGCGACCCGGCGCGATCGCGCTGGCACCGGCGAGGAGGAGGGCAGGCGTATTGGGCATGATGCGGACCGTTCGGGGCGGGCGGGGGAATTTTGCTTCAATCGAGGCGGTCCGGATGCCAGCGGCGATGGAGAGAAGAAGATGCTCCTCTGCCACCGCCCCGCGCAGCCCGATCAGGACCCCATCCATCACCTGAGGTTTCACCGCGAGGATCAGGATCTGTGCCTTGGTGGCGGCTTCTGCGTTGTCGCTGAGGGTTTCGACCTGATGCATCTTCCGGATCGTCTCGAGCCGATCCGTACGGACGTCGGTGGCTATGAGCTGCTCCGGGCGCACCCTTCCCGCGGCGAGCAGGCCTTTGATCAGGGCCTCGCCCATGTTCCCTGCGCCGATGAACGCAATGCGTGTGTCCTCGATTCCCGTCACGCTTCGCCCTCGATGGTTGACTTATAACTTGAGACCGCAGCGGCAGTCAAGGAATTCATGGACATTGAGGCCACCTGAGCGTTGATGCGACCGGGTGGCTTGACACCACTCACGCGTTGGCCCAAGATCACACCATGGAGCTTTCCGACAAGATCAAGTCCCTTCCGGACCGGCCCGGGGTCTATCTCTTCAAGGGGAAGAGGGGGGAGGTCCTCTACATCGGCAAGGCTCTCTCCATCAGGAAGCGAGTCCAGTCGTACTTTCAGGGGCGGGAGATGCCACCAGAGCACTCGGATCGTATGTCGAGGCTTCTCTCGCAGGTCCTGGATGTGGAGGTGATCGTCACCGATAACGAGCTCGAGGCATTGGTCCTAGAGTCGACTCTCGTCAAGGAGCGGCAGCCCAGATATAACATCGTGCTGAAGGATGACAAGCACTACCCTTTTCTCAAGCTGGACCTTCAGGATCCCTGGCCACGTCTTCAGGTGGTCCGGCGGGTGAAGGATGACAAGGCGCTCTACTTCGGCCCGTATGTGCCTGCCACGACGATGTGGCGCCTGCTGCACCTCATCAACCGAACGTTTCCCCTGCGAAAATGTCCCGATGTCCGGGGACGTCGGCACTGTCTCGACTACCATCTCGGCCGTTGTCTCGGGCCGTGTGAGGGGTCGGTGAGCAAGGCGGAATACGATCAGCTCGTGGAGCGGGTCCGCCTGGTCTTGGAGGGGCGCGATCGAGAACTGGCCAAGCAACTCGAAGGGAGTATGCGTCAGGCGGCGGAACGACTCGAGTTCGAGCGGGCAGCCAGGCTGCGGGATCAACTCGTTACCTTGCGGGAAGCGTTGGCCGGGCAAAAGGTGCTCTCGCCCGGCGGTGAGGAGCAGGACATCCTTGGGGTGAGCATGGAAGGGAGCGAAGCCAATATCCAGGTCCTCCAGGTGCGCCGGGGGCGGCTCGTGGGGCGGGAGGCCTTCACCTTTGGTGAGGGACTGGCCCGCGGGCCGGGAGATCTCTTGGATGCCTTCATCAGACAGTTTTATGTGCGACGCCACACCGTCCCCCGTGAGATCCTCACGTCACACTCTGTGGAGGATGGAGAGGTGATCGGCCGGTGGCTGTCGGAGCGGGCCGGGCACCGCGTGGTCATCCATCATCCCCGGCGGGGCCGCAAGGCTCGTTTGGTCGAGCTTGCCGTCAAGAACGCCCAGATCGCCCTCATGGCGAGTCTGAAGTCGGCGGCCGGCCGCAGGGCGGCGCTCCAGGAATTGCAGGAGGCGCTGGGCTTGGGCCACCCACCGCATCGGGTCGAAGCGTTTGATATCTCCAACATCCAGGGAATGTGGGCAGTCGGATCGCAGGTAGTGTTTGAGGATGCCTTGCCCAACCGGTCGCAGTACAAACGGTATCGGATCAAGACGGTCGCCGGGGCTGATGACTATGCGATGCTAGAGGAGGTGCTTCGGCGGCGGTTCGCAAGGGCGCTGGAGTCCCCCTTGCCCGATCTGATCCTCGTCGACGGTGGACGGGGACAGCTCAACGTGGCCCTGACAGTCGCCCGGGAACTGGGGCACCGCGATCTGCCGATCATCGCGCTGGCGAAGGAGGAAGAGACGATTCATCAATGGCGGTCGCCCGTGCCGATGACACTGCCTGAAACATCGCGCGCGAGGCATGTGCTTCAGCAGCTTCGCGACGAGGCCCATCGTTTCGCCATTACATACCATAAGAGGCTGCGGGCGAAGCAGGGGCTCGTTTCGATCCTGGAGGAGATCCCCGGGGTGGGCGAGAAACGGCGCCAGGCCCTCCTGAGGCACTTTGGTTCCCTCAAGGTCATGCAGCAGGCGAGTATTGAAGATATCCGAAAGGCGGGGGGACTGCCATCCCACGCGGCAGCCGCGGTGCACGATTTCGTCCAGGCCCTCACCGAGTAGGACCTGAAGTCCCAGTGGTGCCCAGCCGATTGCGCACACTCGACGGTCTCGTTGTCCGGTCTGAAGACGTGTGGTAGAGTGACCATTCGCGTGAGCGGTGGGCGTGGCGGGAATTGGTGGGGGTGCGTGTGCGTGCGGCAGGAGGACTGAATGAAGCGAGGGGTGGTGAAGACGGAGAAGGCCCCCAAGGCGGTGGGGCCCTACGTGCAGGGGGTGAAGGCGCACGGGTTTCTGTTTACCGCGGGACAGATCGGCTTGGACCCGGCCACGGGGAAACTCGTGGAGGGGGGAATCGAGGCCCAGACGCGGCGGGTGCTGGAAAATCTCAAGGCGGTCGTTGAGGCGGCAGGAACCTCATTCCAGCAGGCGGTCAAGGCGACCGTCTATCTCACCGATCTCAGCCACTTCCAGGCCATGAATCAGATTTATGCCACCTATTTTGAAAGCCAGAGTCCCGCGCGATCTACCATCGGGGTTGCCCAACTCCCCCTCGGAGCCCTCGTCGAGATCGAGCTGGTGGCCCTTTTGGAGGCATGATAGTCACCCCTGGAGGCTCTCCCGGCGGCTACGCCTTGGGCCTCATGTCAAAGAGTCGCCTTCTCCGCGTGTAAAGGATCGAACCGCGACTGTCGACCTCGCGTCGCCGCGTTTACACGGGCGGAGCAAGGCGGAAGATTGCAGAGGTGCTGGCTAGAATGAGATACTGCTGGTCGGAGGTGAATGCGAGGCCGACGAGATTCGCCCCCGTCACGCTGAATCGGGGAAAATCCGGACGCTCAAACCGGTAAATCCCCCGCTGTCCCTTGATCCCCGCCGCCACCCAGAGACGCCCCCGCCGATCGAAGGTCAGCCCTTGCGGTCTTTCGAGCGGCCCCCAATACGGTTCTGCATCGCCAAAGTGGTTGATCCGGTAAATGACGTCCTCATTGGAGAGGGTGGGGGCGGTGGCGAACAGGTGTCCGTCGGGGCCGAGCGCTAAATGGAAGGCAGCGACGCTGGGCGGAAGCGAGGCGAAGGCTTCAACCCGCCCGCCTGGCGGCAGGCGGTACACGGTTCCCGTCCGGTCCCCGATATAGAGGACGCCGGCCTCGTCGAGACAGAGGCCGGTCGCAATGCCCAAGTCCTGCGCGACGACCTCCATGTCCCCCGTGGGAAGGATGCGATAGACGCGTCCCTCGTATCGGCTTGAAATGAAGAGCGATCCATCGGGGTGCAGCGCTAGCCCTGTCGGATTGATGGGCGCGGCAGGCAGGGGCTCAACGACCCCTGCGGGAGTGATGCGCACCAGGGGGGATGCCATCTTCTGGCCACGGCGGCCGCTGATGGTTGTGTAGATGACCCCCGCCACGTCCACCGCCGGATTGGCCACCGGATGAAGATCGGCAGCCACCTTTTCTCCGATGGTAAAAGGACTGCTAACGCGGTGTGAATCGACCACGAGGACAACAGGACCGGTCCTGGTATCGGCGGGGATGGGCAACACGAGGCGAGTGTCGGAGACGATGGACGGCCGGACTTCGGTTTCGCCGACAAAGATCAGGGGGAGTCTGTTACCGCTCAGAAACCCGGCCCCGACGATGACAACGATTCCCCCTTCGACCCCTGCCGAGGGCTCGAGCGCTGAGATGACCGGCTGTGGCGGAGAGGGCTCGGACACCATCACCCCTCCACAATCACGGGATGGCAGTATGTCGAACTACGCTACCCCTCCGGTGGCCAGGTCGTCAAGCCCTTTGGGGGAGGAGAGTTCTGGCAATCGGGCAGTCCGATGCAGCCTGAGGACCGAGGGGCGGTGATGAGGTGACGGCGATCCGAGAGGTCTAGTGATGGCAGGACCAGGTTTGCTGGGTTCCTTGGCCCGTTCCTGGGTTGGAGCGGTACTAGTCAGAGATTGCGGCGCCCACGGCTTCTTGGGGGACCTCTCCGGGGGGGTGAAGCTGGTCTCCGACCGGGATTCCGAAGTCTGCCTCGAACTGGTCGATGGAGATCATGTCGATGGCGTCCCAGGCCATCCCCTCGCAGACCCGGGCGCAGATCTGGCAGCCGATGCACTCGTGCCACCGGATCCGGACAGGGGGAATGACCGCCCCGGTGTAACCCGCGGGCGGTTCATGATCGATGCAATCCACCGGGCAGAAGGGGATGCAGGCCTCACATCCGGTGCAGGCGTCATTGACGACGGCCATGAGGCGCGGCCGTTTCTTCTTCTTGGTCTTCTTGTTGTAATGGGGAATATCCTCGTACACGGTGCCCTTCCTCTCCTCGACATGGCCCCTGTTCAGTTTGGGTCCACATGTTACCATGGTCCATCCGTGCCTGTCAAAGGCGGAGATCAGCATCTTGCCCTGCCGGTCATTTGGTGCTACGTTGAAATTCCCTATGCGAGCGTCCATCAGCACAAGGCGATGGCGTGAGATTCCTGCGGGGGGAGCGGCATGCGGTTCAACACGGATCCCGCGGAGTACCGCCTCGAAGAGGCCCAGCGCCTCCTCGTCATCCGTTGGCGGGACGGCCATGAAAGCCGCTATTCCTTCGACGACCTGCGCAAGGTCTGCCCCTGTGCCGACTGTCGCACCGCCAAGAGTTCCCAAGGAGGGCTGCAGGTTCTCGCCGGTCCGGTGGTCCGCCGGGGGGAGATCCGGATCGTTCAGATGTCTCCCGTTGGTCGGTACGCGTTGAGCTTCAGGTGGAGCGACGGGCACAGCACCGGGATTTACTCCTTCGATTTCCTCCGCGGGCTGTGCCCGTGTGATGCATGCCGGTCGGGGGCGGAGGAATAAACGAGGGGCACCGGTCGAGAGGGGGCGAGCAGCAGGAGGGGAGATGGGTGAGAAGCTGGTGGGACGGACAAAGCACGGAGAACTGACCCTCGATCAGCTGGCCAATATCCAGCCGGGGATGGCCCGTTTGATGGAAGAGGTGGCCCATCGGTACTCCCTCATGCACTATGCCTGCACGGGGGGGAACTGGGAGCTCGGACACCATGAACTCAAGGAACTCCGCGGACTCTTTCGGATTGCCGCAACTACGCGTCCCAAATACGCGGCCGAGCTCGCGTCCTTCGATCGGGAATACCTGACGCCGATTGATAGTGCCATTGCGAAGAAGGACCTGGAAGCCTTCACGCTCGCCGCGCAGAAGGGGATTGCGGGCAGCGACGAGGTTCATCGTCGCCTCGGATATGCGTTCATTCGCTACCGCCTTCCGAAGCGACCACCAGATCATCTTGATCTGGGTCCTGGGAGTGAGCCGTGACAAGACGGACGGTGGCCCGCGTATCTTCGGCGCGGATCGACACACCAAGAGTCTCCGGGAGTCCAACATCGCCGACTGGGTCCTGGTGCTGAGGAGAGCAATGTTGACCGCTCGGTGTCCGGGTGGTAGGGTGAAAACTCAACAAAAACGGGTCTGCGGTAGACCGGCGTCATCTTCTTCTGTGGATATTGAGCTGAGGGCCGGAGGCCATGTCGCGGGAGGAACGGGCGAGGCGTAAGCCTCCAAGTCTTCGGGCGCGGGATCGCCAGAAGATCTGGAAGATTGTGCCGAAGCTGCGCAAGATCAAACCGGCGAGGCCTCGCGGGTAAGGAGCGCACATGGTGCGGGCATATATCTTTATCGAGGCAACCAAGGCCCGGGATCTCAAGGTGGCAGAGGCGATCATGGCCTTGCCCGGCGTGACGCGAGCCGATGTCGTCACCGGACGGTTCGACGTGATC
>JAKEGQ010000246.1 GCA_022615475.1 Candidatus Methylomirabilota bacterium
CCGGGCGACGGGGAAAGCGGCCGGGACCGGCATCACGGTGAAGCTGAACGCGGATGACACCGAGCTGGACACCATCCGGGCCATCGCCCTCGGGATCCATCACAAATCAAGCGTCCACCCCGCCCACATCAAAGGAATTGCCCGTCATACCGCGGCTTTTCCCCCGGTCCTCCGCAAGCGCCTGCCTTACCCCGATATTCCCTCGTTCGACCTGGCGCGGCTCGCACGCCTGGCCGAGAACGAGCAGCCGATCCTTCCTCCACTCGTCTTTGTCCCTCGGCCTGTAACACTCTGTCGGTCTGCAGTAACCGTGGCCGGGCACGATCTCGACGGGCTTAAAGCCGCGCTAGCGTCGCCCGCAGATATGGTGATCGTTGATGTAGAGGGGATATACGGACCTCACGGTGAGAAGACGCGGAACAGGCTGGCCGTTATCTGTCACGAGGCGGGGTACAAGTCCCAGGCGATGGCGCTCCAGATATCCCTCGACGGCCCCGAAGTGGTACAGGACCTCCAGGATTTGCTGCGCCTTCTCAAAGAACGGGTCCGCGGCCTCGTTCTTCCTGGTGTCGATCACCCCCGCGCTATTCGGAAGGCGGCCGGCCTCCTCACCACCGTCGAGCGGGAGGTCGGCCTTCCCATCGGCTCCCTCGCCCTTGGGGCGCGCATTACAAGCCCAGAAGTCGTAGAGCGCGAGGCCCATGCCATCGCTACCGCCAGCCGCCGCATGATGTGGTTGTTCCTCGACCTCGCGGCGCCCCAACCGAAGGAGGACCTCACCGATCCGACCACGAAAGGGTATTACTACTACCGCTCGGCACTCGTGGCCGCCACGGCTGCCGCCGACATCGACGCGGTGGATGCCCTGAGCGATCCCGCCCGACTAAACGAGGAGTCCCTCTTCGCCGCCAACCTCGGCTTCCACGGCAAACTCGTCACCCCGGAGCAGGCCGAGCGCGTCAACGCCATCATAAATCCTCCGCGTGCCGGGCAGCGACCGGCCGAGCCCAAAGGATCGGCGGCCGACGCGTTCGAGGCCCGGTGGATCAACTCGGTGGAGCGGGCGCTCGCGATCCTGGAGCTGTATGCGACCGCCGACCAGGAGCGCCATCTGGGGGCGGTCGCCTACACGGACCCCGTGACCGGCCAGCGCGAGATGGTGGATGCGGCGACGGCCCGCATCTACTACCGGCAGCTGCAGCGGGCGCTCAAGGCCAAGCAGCTCTCCGACGCCGATGTGGCCCGGTATCGGGTGATCCCCGATCGGTGGTCTTCAGGGACATCAAGAGAAGTTGCCCTTTAGATTCTCTCTCCCCCTTTCAGCCTAAATTATGCGGGTTTTCTCTCCAACTCATTGCACGAACACCCCGCTAGAAGGTGGGAAGCCGGATTGTGGTATGGGATGCCTCTGTATAGAGCGGGGAAAGTTGGAACGAGGCTAGGCGGTGAGCTGCCCTTGGAGGGGTAGGGTAAAGGTGAAGGTGCTCCCCTTCCCCTCGCCTTCGGATTCTGCCCAGATCTGCCCCCCGTGCAGCTCGACGAGCCGCTTGGTGAGCGCCAGGCCGAGGCCAGTCCCCTGGTACCTCCGGGCGAGCGAGGCATCGAGCTGGGTGAAGGGATGAAAGAGCTTCGGAATGTCCTCGGCCCTGATCCCGATCCCCGTATCCTGCACCGAGATTTCCGCAAAATCTCCGTGCTGTTCATGGTTCATGGTGGATGGTTCAGGCTGGTCCGGTCTCTCTCCATGAACCGTGAACGGCTCGACTGAGCTCGCCGAAGTCCCTGAACCATTAACCACACGAGCGGAGACGCGAATGCCCCCGCCCGGATCGGTGAACTTCACCGCGTTCGAGAGGAGATTGTAGAGGATCTGCTTGAACCGGAG
The DNA here is from genome assembly GCA_022615475.1 of Candidatus Methylomirabilota bacterium. Lineage (GTDB taxonomy): Bacteria > Methylomirabilota > Methylomirabilia > Methylomirabilales > CSP1-5 > CSP1-5. The sequence continues at coordinate 1,886 of JAKEGQ010000246.1, forward strand.
CGGATCGGCGACCAGCGTGGCCAGCCCCTCCTCGATCTCCAGCTCCATCCGCACCCCCCTGCGTATCGCCTGAGACCGCACCTCGCGAATCGCAGCCTCCAGGGCAGGCGCTGCGGCGAAGACCTCGGGCTGCACCTCGATCTTGCCCGCCTCGACCTTGGAGATGTCGAGGACATCGTTGATGAGGGCGAGGAGGTGTCGCCCGCTGGACAGCACGTTGCCGACATAGCGCTGCTGCCTCTCGTTCAAGGAACCGAAGTGCAGGTCCTCCAGGAGCTCGGAAAAGCCGATGATGGCGTTCAGGGGGGTCCGGAGTTCGTGGCTCATATTGGCCAAGAAGACCGACTTATGGCGAGAGGCCTCTTGGGCGACGCGCAGGGCTTCCTCAAGCCGCGCGTTGAGGGATTCCAGGTCGCGGGTCCGCTCCTCGACCTTGGCCTCGAGCTCGAATGCCGCCTGTCGCACCTCCTGGTACAGGCGGGCATTCTCGATGGCAGTCCCGATCTGATTGCCGATGGCAGTCAAGAGATCGAGCTCGGCGGGCGTGAACCGACGTTGGCCGTGGCTCAGGATGCTCATGACGCCGACGACCTTTTCGCGGGAGCGGATCGGGATACTGGCCACGGAGCGAACCCCCTCCTTCTGGGCGATATCGTTCAGATGCGGATACTGCCGAAGGTCCTCGACGAGGAAGACCTCTCTCCTCTGGAAGACCTTTCCTGAGACCCCCTCTCCCGGCCTCAAGTACCGCATCCGATTGACATACTCGCCGCTCATTCCCCGGTGGGCGGCAATAGTCAAGGCCCCCTCCCGCTCATCCCACAGGCGGATATTACCCGCCTCGACGCCGACCGCCTTCAGGGTCGCATCCAGGACGGCGTCGAGGATCTCCTGAAGTTCCAGCGACTGGTTCACGGTCTGGGCCACCCGATTCAAAGCCGTCAGGCTCCGATTGGTCGATTCCATCCGCTGGAAGAGGTGGACGCCCTCGATCGCGATGGCTATGTGGCGCGCATACACCGCGGCGACCTCTACCTGTTCGTGGCCCGGGCGAGCGGGCTCGCTCGCAAATGCCATGAACGTCGCCAGTACCCTCCCCTCGCGACTCCGCATCGGGACCGACCAGATCGATCGCAGCCCAAAGGCCTCGAGGCGGTTGACATGGGGCGTGGTCAGAGGATCGGTGTGGGTATCCTCGATGATCACGAGGTCGTTCGGATGCTCCGCGGTCCCGAAGCAGGCCGCGGTGGGCCCGAGGGGGAGGCTGGCGATGGTCTCGATACATTCAGCCTGAAGGCCGACGGCCGCTGTGCGGACCGCCCCCTGCCGTTCCCCATCGACCAGCAAGATCGCGCACCGATGCGTCCCGCAGGCCTCCCCCATGATCGCCGTGAGACGGTCCGGGTTCTGCACGAGATCGGGTTGGGAGGTGATCTGCGCAGCAGAGGCACTGAGCCGCTTGAGTTGAAGAGCCGCGGCCTGGGCCTGCCGGACCCCCTCCTGGGTCTCGGCGTAGAGGCGGGCATTCTTGATGGCAATGGCCGCCTGGCGGGCGAGGGCGCCGACGAAGGCCTCATCCTCTGCGCTGAACCATCTATCCCCCTGCTTCTCTGCCAGATACAGCTCTCCAAGCAGCTGCCCCTGTACCGAAACGGGAATCCCCAGGAAGCTCTTCATGGGAGGATGGCGCGGGGAAAAGCTCGGAGGGCGCGGATATCGGGGGAGATCGCCCGTCCGCAGAATCCTCTGCTCACGGAGACCGACCCCCAGGGTCCCCTTCCACCCGGCCAGGTGGCTGATTGCAGCCTGGGTGGGCGGATCGATACCCGCCGAGTAGAACTCGGCGATCTGGCCCCCACCGTCTAGGATGACCAGGGCCCCGTATCGGCAGCCGGCCAGCTCCACGGCTCGCTCTATGATCTTTTGGAGTACCGCCTGGCAGGAGAGGTCCCCTGTAAGGTCAAACCCGGACTCTGCGAGTGCCCGAAGGCTTGCCAGATGTCGGTTCATGGCCGACTCCCGCCGGACTGTGACTTGTCCCGCGAAGAGGGAAGGAGAGTAGGGTGGACCTGTATTGGGTCGCACAGTTCTAGTGCAAGTTAAGTGCCAGGGCGGCCCTTGCACCCCCGACGCGACGCTTGACACCCTTATCTTTCGGCCGTGGCGGTCGAAGACGAGATGGCGGGCTATTGTGTTCCCTTGTCCTCGTCGATCCAGTCTCTGATAACCGCCAGCTTGGTGTTCGTGGAATGGTCCGGACCAGCCATGTTGATATGGTGTCGGCGCTCCTGGATGAAGGTATAGAGGCGACTCTCGCCAGAGCGGCCTGGCACGACATACCGGCTCACGTCACGGTACGTCCCCAGAGGAACACCGGCGGCCGATCCATTGGACTCGTGACAGGTGCCACAGTACGCGCCGATGAGAGGCTGGATGTCCTTCCCATAGGTCCGGGCCTGCCCCGTGGTAAAGGACCAGCGGGCTTCGAGCAGCTCGTACGGTTCCTTTTCACGGGACCCGTCCACAGGCGTCAGGGAGATGGTGTACTCGGTGTCAGGCCGCAACGCGCCCTCCGGCGTGAAGACGAGGTGGTCAGGTCGCGGCCATGCAAAGTCCCCTCGCGTGGAAGGGGAGATCGTGAAGGCCCACTCGGTTACCTCCCGCTCTACCGGCTGGTTGAAGAAGATCTGGATCTTGGGGCGGCGGGAGACCTCACTCTGGCCGGCCGTCGGGGAATTGAAGAGGACAGTCCACTGCCTGAGGGGAGCTGGCGGGGGTGGCGGTGGCTCTTCGATTCTGGGCGGAGGGAGGGCGGCGATCTTCTGCTCCTGAGGTGCAGCTGTCGCTGTGAGGAATGAAGCCACGGTGTGTTGAGGCGCGACGCGGTTCCACCATACGGTCGCGACGATCGCGGCCACTAACACGTATAGCAGCTTCTCCCACCAAGGCAATATTGCGGAGCGGGTCGGCTTTCGTGACCGCCCCTTAGAAGACTTCCCTCCACCAGACGGTCGCACCCTTGAGCTTCCCTCCTCCGGCGATGTTGGCGGTATTGACACCCTGGCAACTGAAACGCACCTTGACGTTGCCCTGGCCCTCGGCCTGATTGGTCGCAACATTCAGGTTCTCGGCCAGCAGGACCGAGCCATAGATCGACTTGTCGCCACCCCCCCGCAGGTCGATCTCAACGTTGTTGCCGATAACGATAACCATCCCGACCCACTGGGAGTTCCCAGACATGCGGAGGCTCCCGTTCTTCACGATGAGAATCCCCGCTCCCTTGGTGGCACTCAAGGTCAGCGCCGGGTCGCTGCCTGAATACCCGGTCGCATCGACGACGACGATCTTGGGATCGGCCTGGGTCCCCAGCGTGCCGCTGCTGATCGAGGTGCCCGGGCTGTACGTGAGAGTCGCCATGGGGATCAGATAGTTGGTGAGAATCGACAGCTCGGCCTGGGTGATGGTCGTATCCACCCCGATGCTGGGGATGGTGCTTACCGGCGCCCACGGCGGGTTCGGGTTCGCCCCCAGGACGTTATCCTGTTGCTGACTGGTGAGATCGTTCTTCACGCCAAGCTGGGTAGCCGCGTCGGGCACCGCGATCCCAAACTTCGGAGCGGGGATAGCACCGCAGGAACCGTTATTCATGGATTCTGGCACCGTCCCATCGTCCGAAGGCGGGATCCAGTTGTTCCCGTCGATGTCAAAGGAGTTTCCCGCGAAGGAGACGTTGGTGCTCGCACCGACCGAGGTGATGGCGCCGGGCGGAGCGGAGAGGAGGAGGCGCGTCAGGCCGATGTCCACCTCTTTGGCGGCGTTCCGGAATGTCCCTGTCGCCCTGACGACCACGAGGTCGTTGGTATCGTTTGCCGGCCCGCCTGCGTCCGCCGCATCGTTCTCGACGCGGAAGGTGCACCCCCCGTCTGCGACCGGGACCATGCCCGGACAGGGGAAGGGTTGCGGCGCGCCCAATTGGGTGTCCCAGTCATCGCTATCCCTCAGGACCCGGGTGGCCTCGGCGATCCCCGCCTCGGCCAAATAGAACGCCTGCGAGTGGTTGGTCTCGTTAAAGACGATGGAGACATCGGTCCCGGCAACGGTCAGAAAGCTGACGCCCATGATGGTGAGGATGCTGGCAAAGAGAAGGGCGATGACCAAGACCGATCCTTGCTCACCCCGGGACACTCTCATCTGCTTCCGGCTCAAGAGATCCATAGCCGTGATCCTCCGCATCTGCTGCTCACAGGTTCCGCAAGACCATGTCCGAGACGACCATGTAGGCCACATCGGGGGCCGTATTCGTTTCCCGCACATTCACCCGGACTCGCACCCGGCTTGGGGTCAGGGCAGGAAGATACGTGAAGGTCAACCCTTCGATGTTGCCTGCGATGCTCTCGTAAGCGGACCACGCGCCCCACGTCGAAGTCGCGCTGTCCCAATCCCGTTCCCTTCGCGCCAGTTCGCAAATCAGGTTCACGCAGTTCCGGAGCTCGTATTCGACCTCCTCCGTCGTGTTATCCCCATCCACGTCGGCCCTCAAGCCGATCCTCGCCGCCTGTTGTGTCGGCAGCACGCAGGCGGCCGCCTTCGGGGAAGGGCACGCGGGATTGGCGAGGCCGGGGGATTCGTAGCCTGCCATCCTGATCTCCCGGCTCATCGACTGGAGCGCCACCCGAGCGTTTTGCTGGATCTCGGCCCGGTCCACACCCGTGTTAAAGGTTCTATTTCCAGCCAGGAACATGGTGTAGAGCGGAATGAAGATGATCACAACCAGGACGGACGCCATCAAGACCTCTGCGACGGTAAAGCCCTGCTCATCCCTCCATCGTGTCGAGACCTGTTCTCTCACCCCGCCACTCCGCCTACGGAACCATCATGCTCGTCAACGTCAGCTGCCTCCCCCCCTGATTGGCGTCCGCCCAGGCGACCGTCACCCTGACCGTGGCCACCTGGCTCGGCGCACCGGCGACCGCCACCGTCCACGAGCGGCTATAGATGCCCTCCACGGTCTCGGGGCTGCCAACAGTGCTTGGGGGAAAGGGTCCGTCCCGCAACTCCTCCATCTTCTGCTTGGCGAGCTCCACCGCCTTTGTCCGCCTCCCCGCGGCCCCGACATTGGAGTAGCCGGTGGAAAATAGACCGGCAATGGCCAGGAGAACCACGCCAAGAATCGCGGCGGCGATCAGGACCTCGACAAGTGAAAATCCACCGGCGCTTTTCATGGGATCGTCACGCCGGAGGCGGCAACGACGCTGCACTGATTGAAACCCCTCCATTCCAGCGAAGAAAGAAAGTGAATTGCAATCCCTCTTCGCATGGCTTGCGTGCAGTAAACGTACCAGGGGTGGTCTTATGAATCTAACTATCTGATTTTAGTGGGATTCATGCCAAATTAGTCCGGGCTGTGCCCCACACTTCGCCGCGGATTAGGTCGGCCAAGTTGTCACAACTGTTGCCTTCTTCAGCGTATTGGAATAGCTCACGACTCAAGACGATGGTGCGCGAGCAGGGAGGCTGGAAGGTCATCCTGCCGGAATGGACCAGTGTGATTGGGGCGGGATCGTTGGGTCAGCTAGAGCCGTTCCAACGATGCTTCGTCAAGGCGAGGCGATCCCGGAAGCACTGTCCCTCCGTGCGACGGAACAACCGACGCGGGTAGGCACAATGAGTTGGAGCCGCACTGTGGGTTCTGTTATGGGGTAGGAGCGCGGCCTCGTTTCTGGCCCAGTACATCCAGTTTCTTCCGTTGTTCCGGGATCAGCAGGGCTTTGCCCTCTTCAATGGTCTTGATGCGAGCCAGGCGCTGTTCTCCACGCAGGGCCTCGATCCGCTTCACCTGGGATTCGACCTTTGCCATATCTACCGCGTCTCCTCTCAGGAGCTCCTTCAGCTCCAGCTCGGCCGCCTGGAGGTCCGCCGAGCGCTTGACGGCTCCCTTCCGGAAATCCGACCGGAGCGCCTCTAGCCTCTGAATCTGTTCCGGTGTCAGCTGAAGCTCCTCTCTGTTCTTCAGCATGAGGCTGATGAGGGGTCGATCTACCGCGTCACCGCGACCCATCATTCCATGGTGACCGCCGCGGCCCATCATCCTGTCGCGCGGCCCTTCTGGTTCGGCGGTCCCGCCCTCGTGAGCAAAGGCAGAGCTCCAGGGCGCCATCAAGAAGAGAAGGGTAATCCAAACGGCCATCAGTTTCATCGTGTCCTCCTTCGTCGAAGGTGCCTTCGCCAACCCCGCTGCAATCTCTTCCCCTTTGCTCCCTAAGACTAACTGACGGGCGATTATATTTCACGAACTGCCGATTTCCCTGCGGCCGTCCAGAATCCGTCAGCGGAGTCGCGCCTCCTGCTGGGTGAGACCCTTCAATCTTGGCAGCTTGCAGCTTGGCAACCCTGGCACAGGAATTGCGAAGAAGTTCCGTCGAGGGAAAAGGATGACAGAAAGCCGAAACTTGATTCAATGCCCGACGTGCCGGGGTGGGAAAGACCCGCGCTATGCACTCCAGCCCTGTCCCCGCTGTTGGGGCTCCAAGAAGCTGCGCCAGCTACCTTCCCCCATGCGGACAGCGATGCTTACCTTGGTCCGAGGACTCACCGCGCGAGTCATGAAGCTCATTAACGGGGCCAAACACCGCCGCTCCTGATAGGTGCTCCCCATCACGGCCTTGGCCTGACCTCCCTCACGAGCGCCTCACCCCCCCCTTGCCGCTGAAGGCAGCCGCAATGAAGAGCTCCAAGCTCAACCGATCCTGAAGATCGAGGCAGGTAAATTTCAGCCGGTGCAGGCATGAGGCAGCCTGGTCCGGGGAAGCGTCCTGAGACCAGACGACCTCGGCCTCGGCGCGGATGGATCTCTCGCCGAGGGAGAGGAGCAGATCGAGCAGGGTTCCGACCGGGAACCGCTCTGCCAGTGCCACCATCAGCCCTCTCTCGTTGAGGTCGTGCACGCTCCCGGCACGGGCTGGTCCGAGCTGCCGGTAGATGACCGGCCCAACGGAGGTGTGCCGGGGATATTTTCTCCTCTCCATCTTCTGCCTCGCTCAGCGGTGCCGCTGATGACCCCCATTTCCTCTCCAGACATGAAAGCGGCAGAGCAGAGCTCGTGCCAGATGCCTTCATGGAATGTAACTTCGCGATCTTGCGATTGTAGTGTCGCCGCCCTGGACAGGAAGCGGAGACGTAGGGGACGAAGAAACGGGTCAATCTGGCATGACTCTATCCAGACCGGACACTTTGTCGCGCAGGATGAAAGCAGCAGCACGTTTGGCCCCTCGCTCCAGCCTTTCGCGGCAACCCTAATCGGCGGCTTTCGGCCTGGGTCCCTCCGTGTTCACGCTCCGTGCGAGGAAGGCGGGCTCGGCTCGGGGAAAGGCCTCCGCGGTCGCCCTTCCCCCTCGCCGTAGGGGGGAGCGGATGGCCGCCCGCCGAGGGGCCCCGCCGCTCCCTGCAATATCGCTCGGGGCCTCCACGTGCTGCTCGGGGGGAAGCCAAGGGAGAGGACGAGTTCGCGAGGAAAGCAGAATCGCAGGACGCCGGACGATCGGACTTCGGCCAACGGGTGGCGGAGGCCGGGCGCCCAGCCGCCCGGCGGAGAATTTCGCCACCGCTGTTTCCTGCCTGATGAAATAAATGGTGCGTGAAGTCTCCGAGGACGGCTGGGGGGGCCGACGACAGGACCCGTTGGCCAAAGCGCGGGTCGGTCGTCGGTCATCCCTACTCCACGATGAGCACCCCGGCCATATCCACGCCCCCCCGACCACCGTGATAATCGCAGTAGTAGGGGATCGTCCCGGCCTCCGTGACGGTGAATACAAAGATTCCACCGACGGACAGATCACCGGAGTCAAACTTTCTGTCATCGGCGATCACGGTGTGGGCCTCGTGTTCTTGGTTGATCCAGACCACCGCCGTCCCCGTCCGGACCGTCAGCTGCTTCGGTGTGAAGACGAATGCATCCATCACGATGATGACCATCGGCGGCGCATCCGCCGCCAGCCTAGCGATCCCCTCGCGCTCCGCGCGCTCCGCAAGCGTGACGATGCTCTCGACCTTCCCCCCCACCGCACCCGGGTCAGCCGCGGCGATCACGGCGAGGGCATCGGTGCGGATCGTCTTGAGCCAGCTCCCCACCGTCTCCGCCAGCGAGGCCCCCGGGCCCTCTGGAGCGGCCTTCATGAGCGCCCGCAGATAGTTCACCAGGCCGATGCCGTCTCCGGGATCCTCCACCGATCCATTTTTGTCGAGGTCGCCATACGGGGCCCCCGTCTTGCCTTCGATGAGGTTCACAAGCCGCTCCGCGGCCCGCTTGGCTGCTTGTAGATCCCGGTGCTCGGCGGCACGCCGCAGCTCGCCGGCCTGGCTCACGAGATCCCCACCGGCCTGGCGGAATCGCTCGAGGGACGCGGCGAAGGTCGTCACCGGCTTCGGCAGCAGGTACCGGTAATAATAGATGCCGATCCCGAGCACGAAGACCGCCGTCCAGAGCATGAGCGTCCAACGCATCATGCGCCTGAAATCGCGAACACGGAAGCGCGGAGGAATGAGCCCTGTGCGCATGCGCAGGATCACATAGACCCCGGCCGCCTGTGCCACGACCCCGAGCAGCCCGTGAATCAGCATGAGCCTCGCGACGATCCCTCCGGTCGTGCCGCCCAGGATCACGTACTGGTAAAAACTGGGCACCATCACGAAGAGGATAAAAAAGAGATTCGCCATCACCATCGTCGTCTGCATCGCGGCGTGCCGGTTGATCTGGCCGGTGCGGGCGAAATAGAAACCGATCCAGAGACCGATGAGCAACACAATCTGCGCCCCCAGATTGACGTCGGCAGCCAACCGCGTGCCGAGAAGGGCCTGCATGATCACCTCCAGAAAATGAGGGTGAGGGTTCTCGACAGCACCTTCGGCTCCTCGCTCCGGGCCTCCCGCGGCGACCCTGAGCGGCGGCTTACGACCTGGGTCCCTCCGTGTTCACGATCCGTGCAAGGAAAGCGGGCACGGATCTCGCCTCGGTTTCCCAGGCCGTCGCTCGCCGAGGGGCCCCGCTGCTCCCGGCAATGTCGCTCCAAGCCTGCAGGTGCTGCCCGACAAAAGCAAGACGGGTGTCTTTGGGACGGCGAGGGGAGCCGGGCCTGGACCCGGCGCAATCTGGTTTGCGTTCGGCCGGGGTCCCGCCGCCGAAGCGCAGCGCGGGTGGGGGTGGCCGTCCTGCTGCCCCACGATTCGCTGGGCGCGGAACTACGACGTTGCACCAGGCCCACCCATGGAATTGTTCCGCCGGGGAAGACCCATTCCCCGGCCCTTCCACCGCAAAAGCGATTGACGAGTCTCTGAAACTCTGCCATAAAATAGGGTCGTTTGCCATGCCCATCACAGAGGAGGTGAGAGCATGAAACGGTATCTGGTCCTCTGGTCCGTTGCCGCCCAGTTCGCGGCGGGCTGTGCCAGCACGTATCGTCCCCCTCTCGACCCCACCTTCACCACCGATCGCGCCAAACTCGACAAGGACCTCGCAGAATGTGAGCAGATCGCGCGCTCGTACGCTCCAGATCCCGGCTCAAAGGCCGTAGAGTCGGGAGCTGTCGGGGCCGTGGGCGGGGCTGCAGGGGGAGCAGCCATTGGGGCGATCGGCGGAGCCATCGGCGGGAGCGCGGGAAGGGGAGCCGCCATCGGCGCGGGGACCGGAGCGGCTGTCGGCGCTACCGGCGGCGCCATTCATGGTGGCACCTCCGCGCAGTCACAGTTCGAGACCGCCTACGACGCCTGCATGCGGAACCGGGGGTACAAACTCCTGAAGTAATCCCCCGCCGACTCCGCGCATCGATTCTCTGGCATTTTCACTTTCATGTGGCCGGGGGAGACATTTTTCTCTTCTCCGGCCGCATCCTTTTTCCCTTTCGTTGCGCCATTTCCCGAGAAGATCGAGGGGTGCACACTCCACGAGGGTCACATCGATCAGGGGAATTTCAGTAGGGCATCCAGAAGGGTACCGGTGAACAGCGTGATGCTGACGATCCCATTCACATTGAAGAAGGCGGTCTGGAGTCGGGTGAGCCCGTGGCGGCGGACCGTGGCGTGCTCGTACCCCAGAAGAGCGACGACGATGACGAGTCCAAGGTAATAGAGCGGGCCCAGGTCGAGAAGCAGACCCACGATCCCCAGCAGGATGGGCACCGCGGTGTGAAAGACAAGACTGACCCTCATCGCCGCTTGTTCCCCGAGTCTAGCGGGAATCGAATAGAGTCCGTAGGCCCGATCAAATTCGATATCGGCGAGGGCATACAGGATGTCAAAGCCAGCCACCCAGAACAGGACGGCCAACCCCAGCATCAGTGGCGGCAGGTCCACCCTCCCGAGAATGGCGATCCAGGCGCCAATCGGGGCACACGCGAGGCAGAGCCCAAGGATCAGGTGGGACCAGGCGGTAAAGCGCTTGGTGTACGAATAGAAGACCGTCAGGCCGATGGCGACGGGTGAGAGGTACAAACACAGGCGATTCAGTTGGGCCGCAGCAAAGACCAAGAGACCGAACGAAACGATCACGATCATCGAGACCGTCAGGGGGCGGATCAAGCCCCGGGGAAGGGAACGAAGGGCGGTCCGCGGGTTCAGGGCATCCAGGTCCATATCCGCCAGCCGGTTGACCCCCATGGCGCCGGTCCTGGCACCCACCATCGCGACGAGGATCCAGAGAACCTTCCCACCATCCGGCCACCCCTGGGCGGCGAGTACCGCGCCCGTCAGGGCAAAGGGGAGGGCAAAGATCGTATGCGGGAACTTGATCAGCTCGAGAAAAAGACCAATCTGTTGGAAGAGGCCGACGGGTTTGCGCGCTTCAGCCATGCCGGGCGGCCTTTCTCCCCAGGTGGACGGTCACGATCCCATGGGTGAGGTGGGTCACGGAGACATCGACGAATCCCGCGTCCTCCATCAGGGCCTGCAACCCCTCCGGCGAAGGGAAGCCGTCTACCGAAGCTGGAAGGTACTCGTAGGCGGCCCGGTTGCCCGACAATAACCCGCCGATCCAGGGCAGGATCCGATGGGAGTAGAACCGATAGAGTGATCCGAAGAGAGGGGACGAGGGGGTGGAGAATTCCAGGATGATCGCCCGTCCTTCCGGTTTCAGCACCCGCGCCATCTCCCCAAGCCCCCGTCGCCGATCGGCGATGTTTCGAACCCCGAAGGCCACAAAGACTCGATCGAAGGTCGCATCGGCAAAGGGGAGCTCCTCGGCCGGCGCAACCACAAAGCGGATCTGATCCGCCGCGTGCGCCCTCCTGGCCTTGTGCAGGCCGCGGATCAGCATCGGCTCACAGTTATCCACCGCGATCACCCGCGCCCGCGAATCCTGCCGAACGATCTCGAGCGCCACATCGCCGGTCCCGGCGCAGAGGTCCAGGACATCTCCCGCGGCGGGAATTTGACCCAGCAGAACCGCAACCCGGCGCCAGTAGACATCGCGACGCAAGCTGAGCAGGCGGTTGAGGAGGTCGTACCGCCCCACGATCGAGGCGAACATGCGCCGGACCTCTTCGCGCCTTGCCGTCGCAGGGTTGGGTCCCATGGAGACCATCCCTCATCAGGGCGGTGATTGCTCGAGTCCGCGGACTGCAAGGGGTTTCCCGGGGGTGGTTGGCCAGAAGTCTCTAGCCCGCATGATTCACGAGCGGACTGGCTTTGTGAATAATGCGCCGCCGGTGCACCCCCGGCCGCACCGGCAGGTTTCGACAGACCGCTCCTGCGGTCTGCTCAAGGCTAGCCCTGAGCGATGCCCCGTAAACGCGGGGCGAAGTCGAAGTCCCTCGGCTCTGCTCGGGACCGTGAGCATGTCGAACGGCCCGGAGGGCGGATATTCATTCCTGGATGAATAATCCGGGCTAGGGGCGGCGGGCCCGGGGTCCGGCGGCGCGCTCGATCGCCGCCTCCACTCGCTCCAGGACGACCTCGCAGAGCTTGTGATGGATTCCGAGCGGCTCCGTGATCGTCCAACGGACCCCCGGATGGTTGGCGGCCGCCTCTGCCACCAGCCGCGGGATATCCTCGTTGTAGTGCGATCCCGGCGCCAGAAAATAGGGGTGGACGATCACCTCGCGCGCCCCGTCGGCCACACAGGCGTCAAATCCCTGGGCAATGGTCGGCTCGGCGATCTCCATATGGGCATACTGGACCACCGCAAAATCGGACTGGTGGCGGAGGATGTTTGCGACCTGGACCAAGATGGCGTTGGCTTCTTCTCGCCTGCTCCCGTGGTCCACCAGCAACAGTGCCTGCTTCATCGGTTTCTCCCGACGGCATCGAACCGGACGGTTTCAGTAGCTAGCATACGGGTCTTCTTCGGTCAAGGAAAACCGGATCGACGCCCCCCATGGCCGATGCGCCGGCCCATCAGGTAGTTTACCCAGGGGTCCAAGGTGTCCGTCGCCGCTTGAGGAGGATGCATGAGGAGAGGGGGTGCTCGACAGACGCCATTTGCGTTGACAGCATGCCGACCGAGGCATAGAATGCGCGCGGATTTCTTCGGGTTTCACGGAGAACAGTGATGCCATCTTGGACAAAGGCCGCCACGATCATCGGGACTCTCGCGATCCTGCCGCTTCAGCCCGTGGCAGCACAGCAGAAGCAGAGCCTGGCCCGGTTCTCCTTCAGCAGTGGGTGGGACGCGCTCCCCGCCATCGTGGCGATCGAACGGGGCTTCTTTGCGCAAGAAGGGCTGGTGGTGAGCGGGCTGGCCGTCCCGTCTTCCCAAGCGGTCATGGAATCGCTCGTAGCCGGGTCCACCGACTTTGCTGCCATTCCACAGCGGACATTGCTAGTGATGGTGGCCGCCAAGGCGCCCGTGAAGGTGATCGCGATGAACGGCTGGGGGACTGAAACCGAGCTCGTGGTCCCGAAGAGTGACACGGGCGTCAAGTCGATCGCCGACCTCAAGGGGAAAACCATTGCGCTTGGCGTCGGCTCAGAGGCCTACCCGGTCCTCATCCGCCTCCTCAACAAGGCAAAGATCCGTCCATCCGAGGTCACCATCAAGCTGCTCTCACCCGCCGACCTCACGCGGGCCTTCCAGAAAAAGCTCGCTGATGCCGTGATCGAGTCCCGGCACTTCACCGCCGCGCTGGTCAAGAACGGGCAGGCCCGTGTCGTCCTGAGCAATAAAGACATCGTCGAGGCCCTCGGTCTCGTCGGGGCAGGGCCGCTCGTCACCCAGACGTCCCTGATCGAGAAGGAGCCGGCCATGGTGCAAAAGTTCGTCAACGCCTTGATCAAAGCCCTCAAGTACATCGACCAGGATCGCAAGGACGCCGCGCAACTCCTGCGGATCTTCTTTCACCGGCAGGGGACGCTGGTCTCGGACGAACTGGCCTTATCCTGGATCGGCATGACCCGCTATGACCGGTATGTCTGGTCGCCCGCCGACGTGGCCGATGCCGAATTCAACGGGTGGGGGCTCAAGGAGGGTGGGGTCCTCAAGGTCCTTCCGAAGCTCGATGGATATGTCGACAACCGCTTCGCCGAGCAGGCGGTCAAGCGCCTCGGAGTAAAGTAAACGCACTGTGTGCGTTTGCTTTAAATGGAATAGTAGAGCAATAGAGGGAAGATCGAGGGGCAGTCTAAACCTCTATTGTTCGATTGTCGCGAGATGAAAGGCTTTGGATTAGAAGAGCTTGAAGGTGATGGGCAGGCTGACGGTGAAGGTGAAGTCGGGCGAGTCATCCGTCAACCCGATACCGGCCCCAACGAGCAACGTGGTATTCGGAGAGAGGGAGATCGACGCCCCCAGCACAACGCGCCCATCGTTGAAGGAGGTGCCGGCGACTTCCACGCCATTCTGGTCGGTGCTCCAGTTGATCTGATCGATAAACGTGACGTTCAGCGCGACCCGCTCGCTCAGGGCGATGTTGATTCCGGCGAGCCACTCGAAGCTGTTCCCGGGGTTTATGTCTCCAAACCCGGTAAAGTTCCGCTCTAGATTGAAGAGGTAGGTTCCCCCCACATAGAAGACAACCGGATCGCTCGTCCAGACCAGGGTGGCACCCGGGCCGACGCCGTAGAAGCCGCTGCCGGTCGGTGGTTTTGTGAGGCGGAGGTTGCCTTGCACATCCTCAGTGGCAATCTCAAAGGGGTTCTCGCCCGTGGGGAACCTGGCCCGGACCCTGGTGATCACTGCCGGGACCCACCCTCGCTCGTTCAGGATCTGATACGAGAGTGACGCCTCGAGATCGCCGATATTGAAGTTGTCGATGGTCCGCTCCGTTTCGTCAGTGGTGCCCACCCCAAGGACCTCCTGGTCCTGGCGCCACAGGACGGGAACCCTGACATCGGCCTGCAGCCGGTCGAGGATTCCGTACCGCAGCGTAAGCGCGCCGGTCACGATGTCGCGGTTCAGCTCGTCCACCCGGATCGTTCCGATCACGATCGCCTCGAAGACGGTAAACCCGGAGATCGCTATATCGTTCGTGGACCAGTGTGAGTATTCGATGCTCGGTTCAACCTGGAGGATCCCTTGGGGGAGGAGAATCGCTCCCGCCTCGAGGAGCAAGGCCTCTGCGGGCTTTTCGGATTTCGGGCGTTCAGGCTCGAGGGGAGTGGGAGGTTGGGGGGGAGGCGGCTCTGGCTCTATGGCCTGCGCCAGTTCCAGGAGAGACCCGGACGTCGAGATGACGTCAGGAAAAGACCGCTCGTCGCTCTCCTCTGCCCCTGCCCCGGTGGGGAAGAAGATCGCAAGACTGATTAGATTGATTATGATGATGACAGAGAGCACAAGGGGCGGTTCGAACGACAGCCGGCGGACGCTCATGATCTCCTTCTTCGTCCCATGATGAGCAATCGAGCCCTTGCCCCCGGACTCTTGTAAGGCTCTTCACTGACAAAGACAGGCGAGAGCGTACCCAGGTGCCCTCCTCCCTGTCAAGTTTTTTTGGATTGCGGGACAGCGGAAGCTGACTTCGCGAAGCGAAACGTCACAACACGCTCGCGATGGCCACACAGGCCCTGTCCAGAATCCTGATCCGGCTAACGGAGCCGAAGCAGGCTCGAGAGATTCGAGAGCTGGGCAGCGTTTTGCACATTGATGATGGCAATCTGCACAAAGAGATTGTTATGAACGACGTTGTTACTTCCGGGCACCTGGTTGATCTGTAGAATGCCGCTCACGCCGTTCAGATTGCCGACACCGGCAAAGAGCCTCACCTGCTCGTTCCCCGCGCCGACAACCGGAGCGGGCGGCGACGAGGTCCCATTGGTACCGCCAGTGTTGACGGGAGCGACGGCGCTAAAGTTCACAGTCCCCGCCGCGTTCCCCAGGCTGTCAAAGAACCCCTGGAAGAAGACGCTGAAGGCCATGCCGAAGAATCCTCCCCGGATGCCCTCCAGCTCCGCGTCCGAAAGGAGCATCGACCAGGCCGTAGAGGGCGTCATCGTCAGGGTCCCCCCGCCTGCCGTGGCCGGGGCCGGAGAGACAAAGGCCAGGAGCCCGATGAGCACTATCATTCCTAAGACCCGGATCATTCAACACCCCCGTTTTCTGTACAGGTTATTGGCCCTGGTCGCGCATTCTGAGTCATTAAAACTCCCCGGGGCGAGGTGCAATCGACCTGAGCCCCCGATCGAGGATCGGCATAATGTCGCTCGTGGGGGCCTTCAGCGTCGGGTCCAGCGTAAAGGCGCTCTCCCCCGGGCTCGACTCGCTCAGGACGACGAGGATGACATTGTTCCACTCACTGGCGAAGCTGTCCAGGGGCCGCGAGCGGTTGCCGAAGGCCGGGTCGGCGAGAAAGACCTGCCCCTGCGCGATCCCCTTGACCACCACGAAGTGGGCGTACCCCCGGACGTTCACCAGCGTGATAGCGGGGACCTTCAGCTTGGCCAGGTTCTTGACGTCATTGATCCGATAGCCGGCCGACACATAGCCCCGCTTTTCGGCAAAGCGCTTCATCTCCAGGAGGGAAAATCCGTCCTTCTGAATCTTTTCTTTGTCGCCCAGCTCGAGCATGGCCCCGACAGCCTGCTGCTCCGTAATGTCCTCCGCGTAGTAATACTTGAGCAGTGTGGCCATGGCCGCCGCTCCGCAACTGAGGTCGTAGGCCTGCCGCACCACGTTCTTGAACCGGAGTTCGGTGATGCTACGCACCGGGACGTTGAGGAGGGTATTCCCAGTATGCCCGGGCACCTGGAAGGGGAGTGCGCCCGCCAGCGTGGGCAGCGCGCCGACGAGCAGCAGACCCAATGTTACCCGCCCGACCTTCATGGGACGTTGGTCCTGATAAAGGAAAAGCCAACGGAGTTGCCAAGTATATTGAGATCGCCCGAGGACTGGTTCACCTGGGCGATCCCGTGAAAGCCGGTGAAGGAATCGGTGATGATGTCTGCTCTGTTACTCGAGCCGCTTGCGCTGTTATCGGCGATCGTCTCGCCGAGGGCCGCATCCCCCAGCGCCACGACCTCAGGCCCGAGAGCGACCCCGATCCCGAGGACGAGCACGTTCACCTGCTGATTCAGGCTACCGGCGGACTGGTTCACGCCGACAATCCCGACCGCCCCTCCGAAGCTGTTCGAAATGCGGTCCTCGCGCTCTCCCCCATAAACGATCACAGTATTCTTGATGCTCCGGGTTGAGACCGCCAGGGAGTAATCCTGAAGCAGGCCTTCACCATCGGTAATGGCCAGCACGCGGACGTTCGCCTGATTGTTGATGTTTCCCGATGCCTGGTTAACGCTCAGGATGCCCCGGCCATCCTGGAAGGTGTCTTGCATGATCGATGTGGAGATGACATCCCGCTCCTCGAGGTAGTTCCCGATCAGCGTCTGGTTCACGAGCCCGTCGCCGCTGACCGCGGAAGAGATTGCCTCGACACCTTCGATCCCCGAGACGGTGAGTGTCACGTCACCCGCATCCGCCGCGTACGCGACGGATCCGGAGAGGATCAGCAGGGAGACCAAAGCCGGGCAGAAGACTAACCGCTTCATCCCGGTCCTCATATCATCGGAATGGTTGTGTATAACGCTGTTGATATGTGGATAACGGGCGGGAGGGGAAACCCCTCCCGCCCTCCGAGTTCATTACCTGGTCGCTGCAACGCTCACGACATTGGCCTGGTTGTTCATGTGGCCGCTCGACTGGTTCACGCCGGTGATCCCGGTGTTGCCACTCACCTCTGCGCTCGCTAGGGACAGGTTTGCGATATTGATCGCCGTATTCCAAGCATTGACCTGCCCCAGATCGGCCTCAGAAAGGGAGATCGCCGGGCCCACCCCGATAGCCACCGAGACGGCGTTGGCCTGGTTGTTCATGTGGCCGCTCGCCTGGTTCACGCCCGTGATGCCGCTGTTGTCGGAGACGCCCAAGCCCGAGAGCGACAGCGAAAACTTGGAGATAATGTCATTCCGTTCGTTCTTCTGATCAGCGCCCGCCTGGGACTCTGCGAAGCTGCCCCCGAAGAAGAGACGGGAGTCATTGTTGACACCATTGATTGTGGCTGGCCCCGATAATCCCGCGACAGCGACGCTCACGGCATTCGCCTGGTTGTTCATGTTGCCTGAGGACAGGTTGACCCCGGTGATGCCGCTATTGCCGCTCACGAGCCCGAGGCTCTGGCTGGAGGTGAAAAAGTCGAACTCGAAGTTCCCTGTGTTCGTCTGGTTGACCAGGGTTTCTGACTCGGCCGCCTTGTCGGTGATCTTCACGACGAGCGCGAGGATCAGGGCCGCCTTGAACTTGACGACTTTCTCAAAGACGATCTTTCTCTTGTCCTTCTCGATATCGACGTCGATGTCGACGTCGGCGAACGCGGCGGCTGGAACCAACGCCAGCGCACCGATTAAGCTCATGACCAACCACTTGCGCATGTTCGACTCTCCTTAGTCTATAGTCCATCGGTCCAGTGGCCAGATGCCTCCAACTGCCTTACCCTAACGCCCGTTTATGGAAACCCTCGAGTCCTGGATCCCCCCGTGCCCGGTCAAGCTGTGGTAAGAGGAAATCGCACCCGCCGGGCCCTCATCCCAGATGATCACCCGCTCCGCTTCAGCCTGGCCGGCTGCCCGCTGGGTCCCCCGGCCTGATACCGCCGCGAGATCCTGATCGGACAAGCTGCTGTCCGCGAACTGGACGAACTGTAAGAGCAGCTCTTGGCCGCCCGCGAGGGCAGGGATCGCCCATGCCAGAAGGAGCGAGGCAACCATCATGGCAACCAGGGAGACCCGTTTCACGTCTTGCTGTTCCTTTGCTTGTGATTCGCGTTCAAGAATCTGTTGGCTTTTTCTGACAAATCCTGCCGATTGGAGAGCCTGTTTTCAATCGTCCGTTATCCGCTCGCACCCCCTTTTTTCAAGATGTTAGATGGCCTGACGTTCCCTTCCATCGCGCCATGCGACGATGCAAGGGAGAGGCAAGGGGTGTGCCAATGGAGCGAACAGCGTATAACTACCTGATTTCACGGAGAAAACTGTAAAATCCTGCATGTCTTTGAAACCTCGTTTGTCAAGTTTCATTAACATCCTGGAGAAGGGGACTGACGCTAAGGCCACATAAACAAGAAGTTAGAGATCTCGAGGTGATGGTCCCGTAACGGAGAGCTTTCAAGAAAATTGACACTTGACCCGTCCTCGGTAGCTAGTCCTTCTCCTTGTCCCTCTCTTTATTCTCTTTTTCGGGTATCCGAATGCCGTACTTGCGGAGGAGGAGATAGAGCGTCGGCCGGCTGATTCCTAACTCGTCGGCCACACGCCGGAGATTGCCGTTATGGAGCGTGAGGGCTTGGACGATGAGATCCATCTCGAGCCGCTCCCTGGCCGCCTTGAGGGAGAGCGGTCCGGGTGGTGGCTCTCCCTCGGGTAGGGAGAGGTCCAGGTCTTCGGGGGCGATGTAGGGCCCCTCGGCCATCACGACGGCCCGCCGGATCTTGTTCGACAGCTCCCGGACATTGCCCGGCCAGGGATAGGCCTGGATCGCCCGGATCGCCTCCTTGGTAAAGCCCAGGACGCGCTTGCGCATGTGCTCGGTCACCCGTTTGAGAAAGACCAGGGCGATGAGGAGGACGTCTTCGCCCCGGTCGCGGAGCGGGGGGATGTCAATTGCCACCACGCCGAGCCGGTAGTAGAGATCTTCCCGGAACCTGCCCTGCGCAATCGCCTCCTTGAGGTCCATATTCGTTGCGGCGATGATGCGGGAATCGACCTGGATCTGCTGCCGCCCCCCGACCCGCTCCAGCGTTTGATCCTGCAGGAACCGCAGCAGTTTCACCTGAAGAGCAAAGGGGAGTTCCCCGACCTCGTCCAGGAAGAGCGTGCCCCCGTCGGCGTACTCTACCTTCCCCTTCTTCTGCTGGATCGCCCCAGTAAAGGCCCCCCGCTCGTGGCCGAACAGCTCGGACTCGAGGAGGGTCTCGGGGATCGCCGCGCAGTTAATGGTGACGAACGGCCCACTCTTCCGCAGGCTCCGCTCGTGGATGGCCTTAGCCGTCAGCTCTTTCCCGGTGCCGCTCTCGCCGATGACCAGGACGGGGACGTCGGTGGTCGCCACCTTGCGGATGGCCGCGAAGACCCGACGGATGCGCTCACTCGTCCCGATCATCTCCTCGATCTCTTCTTCGGTCTCGGGGGGGAGCGTCACCCGCTCGCGCTCGAGTTCCGCGATCCAGCAAGCCCGCCGCATGACCAACGTGAGGAGATCAAGGTCCACAGGCTTGGGGAAGACGTCGTACGCCCCGTAGCTCACCGCCCGGACCGCATGCTGCCGATAATCGGATCCGGTGCAGACGATGACCTTGCCAGCGCTCCCAAGTTTCCGGATATCCCGCAGGAACCGGAGTCCCTCCTCGGGATCGTCCGGGCGGGGCGGAAGGCCTATTTCGAGGAGGATAATGGTGGGATTGTGCTCGCGGACCAGGCTCAGGGCCGTCGCCGCGTCCTTCGCGGTGAGCACACTCCATTCATCGCTCAACGCCCGCTCGAGCTCTCGTCGCACCGCCTCGTCATGTTCGATTATGAGGACGTCAGGCCGAGCCATTCCGCTCCTGCCCTTCAGTTCTCGCGGTGGGTTATGATGTCGGAATTACCCAAACAACCTTATAGGATTCTTCCGATACTTGTGAAGCTTGTTTGATTCTCGGGCGATGCAATTTCTACATCGGTTGTATATGCAATTTTCGTGACAATATTCAACATGTCGCACCATTATCGACACACAAGTGTATCCCAGATGACACGCCTGGGCAATAGCTTGCGCTTAAGAGAATGTGGATGTGGAAGGCGGAGCAGCGGAGACTTGCTGTCTCCAACAGCGGCAGGATTGTAGGATTCTTACTGTCTTGGAATCAGACTGTCAAGGACAATTTTGGCCGCGAGGGCGGTCGGCGGGTCGGATGAAGAACGATTTAGCGTCCCACAACAATGATCGGTGTGAATCCCTGCTCTTCGAGGGCCCCGAGGACCTTGAGGGTCTCCGCGTGATCTCCGTACTCGCCGACCCAGACCTGGTACACCGGGGTGGAGGAAGACTGAGAGACGACCTTGGCCGCGTGGCTCTTCTTCTCCAGAGTACGAGCGAGGTCGATGGCGTCATCCACGCGGAAGGATGATTCCAACTCGGGACGAAACTTCCCGTCCTCGCCCGCGACCACATTGGACGGAAACCCGTCCGCCTGCAGTCGCCGCGCGGCCTGCTCTGCCTCCTCGCGGCTGGTGAATTCCCCGCTGGTGACTCGATGGCGGGTGATCTGCGCAATCGTCTTTCGCACCACCGGACTGTACCCGAGCTTCTCCAATCGCTCCTTGAGGGAGAGGGCATTCTTTTCGAGGACGAGCGTCGCCACCTGAATGTTGTACCCTGCCTTCGTCTTGCCCGCAGGCTCCGGGATGTCGGGCGGCGGCTTTGGAGTCGGCTGCTCTGCTTGGGCGGCGGGCTCCGGCGGCCTCGGGGTCTCGCGGCGAGCCTCGGTTCGCCTCGCCACGTTGGGGGAGATCTCCGCTTCGGGCGGCTTCACCGCAGGAGGTGGGGCCTGTCGTCTTTCGACCAAGGACCCGACGATCCCTTTCGGCTGGGCGGCCTGCGCCACAGACTCTCTTTGGGCGGGCCACTGCGCCAGGCCACGAGAGCAGGCAGCATTGGCCGGATCGGATTCCAGGGCCCGCGTGCAATCCGCGATCGCGCCGTCCATGTCCCCCTCCTGCGCGCGGAGCCGGGCCCGATATGCGTACAGAAATGGCGCCTGATCCAGCGCGATCGCCTTT
Source organism: Candidatus Methylomirabilota bacterium (assembly GCA_022615475.1). GTDB lineage: Bacteria > Methylomirabilota > Methylomirabilia > Methylomirabilales > CSP1-5 > CSP1-5. The sequence continues at coordinate 23,108 of JAKEGQ010000246.1, forward strand.
GTCACGTCTTCGACGGCCGCACCGAGGTTGCCGTCCAGTTCGTGGACCTCGGCTCGCTGAACATAGAGGCGAAAGCTCCCCGGGTTGAGCTCGATCAGCCGAGTAAGATCCTCCGCCGCACCCCGATACTGTTTGAGCTCTCTTCGGACGCCGGCGCGCTGCTCATAGAGAGATTTCTGGAAGAAGCCGGTGCGGGCCAGCTCGTTCGGATCTGTCAATGCGATGGCGGCCGAGTAATCTGCCAGGGCCCCTTCCTTGTTTTCGAGGACGCGATAGACGCGGGCGCGGGCGCGGTAGTACCTCGCGTCCGATGGGTCAAGCTCGATCGCCCGGCTAAAGGCGTGAATGGC
>JAKEGQ010000247.1 GCA_022615475.1 Candidatus Methylomirabilota bacterium
AGGTCGGCCGTATTGATTGAGGGAGACGAGAGTGTAGCGTCAAGCATTCCTCCGACTAAAGAGCCTTCCAACTTCAGCGCGATCTTGCCGAGGCCCAACGCAAAGTCGTACTGCTTGAGCTCGAGTGCTTCCACGAGCGGTCCAAAGCTGCCGTCCAGCTCCACGGGAAGATTGTAAGGCTGTATGGTGGCGCCCAGATGGAGCGTCGGCGTCTGGCCGAGATGAACGGACTTCAGCAACAGCTCGAGATCCTGTACCTGATATTCGGCGGCGGGTGTCGTCGACAGGTCGCGGTAGGTCAGTTTCCCGCCGTCGATCGAGACACGGTCAACCGCCAGGAGGGCAAGGGCCTGCAGCGGGTCTCCGCTGGGTGGTGGGGGGGATCCCGGCTCTGGCGCGGCCGGTTGGGCCGGGCCTTTGGGGCCGATGGTCGAGGCGTTCGTGACACCGGCTTGGTTCTTGATGACCGTAATGACGGGATCGCGAAGGGTGATCTCTTCGACCTCGATTTTCTTGGTCAGAAGGGGCATGAGTTTGACCCCGACATCCAGGGAAGTCAGTGAGGCAAAGGGCCCGGAACCAAACGACGGGTCGTCGAGGATGGTGAACCCCCCGATGCGGGCACCGAAGCGGGGCCAAATCGTCAGCCGGATGTCCTGGAGCTGAACTTTGCGATTCAGCGCCTCTTCAATCAGGGGCTTGTACTGATCTTGATACTTGTTCAGGTCGATGAGGAACGGCAGCGAGAGAATCCCGCCGACAATGAGCACGATGACCACCAGCAGGCCGACGACGATCTTCATTCCGGCACCTCCTCTCGCCTGGCTGGCAGTATAGGAAAGGTGGGCCGAGCGGTCAAACGCTCACCTTGCCGCTCATAGGAGCGCATGTTAAGATCCGCCTTTCTAAAATCGTCGCGGAGAGGTGCGAGAGTGGACGAATCGACATGCTTGGAAAGCATGCGTCCCGGCAACGGGACCGTGGGTTCGAATCCCACCCTCTCCGCCAAAAGACAGCACTAAGTGCTAAAAGACAGAGTGTTGAGCTGGACGGCTAACGCAAGCTGAAGAAGAGAGGGTGGGATTCGAACAAGGGGGGCCGTGGGGGAGATATCCCCCGCGTGGGGAGCGTACGAGGGGGCTGGCCCCCTCTGTAGGAGCGCGAGCAGTCGGGCGCGCGCGACTTCGAATTCCCACCCTCTCCGCCAAACAGACCTCGCTCGACCGCGAGGTCTAGCAATTGTGACCGAGCGGATAGACGCCTTTAGTGTTTGAAGGGGCCGGGCCCTGTGCAACAGAACCCTGTGAACCCCGCCAGGTCCGGAAGGAAGCAACGGTAAGCAGAAAGTCCTGGGTGCCGCAGGATCACCTGGCCCCGCTATTCGGGAGGCTGAAAAAGACCGCCAGCTTCGTTCTCGCATCGCTCAAAGCCTCAACGTACCAACCACGTACGCCTCGGCTTTTCGCTCGCTGCAGCCTCGCTGGACGATCTTTTTGAGCCTCCCGTAACCAGTGAAGTCGAAATGGATTATCAAGTCTCTGCCCGCAAATACCGGCCCGGCACGTTCGAAGACGTGATCGGGCAGCCTCATGTCGTGCAGACGCTCGTCAATTCAATCAACACCAAACGGATTGCCCACGCCTATCTGTTCTCCGGGACACGCGGAGTGGGGAAAACGACCGTCGCCCGGATTCTTGCAAAGGCGCTCAACTGCGAACAGGGGCCGACCGGCACCCCCTGCGCTGTCTGTGCCAACTGTGTGGAGATCGCCCAAGGAACTTCCGTCGATGTGATTGAGATCGATGGCGCCTCCAATACGAGTGTGGACGACGTCCGTGAGATCCGCGAGAACGTCAAGTTCACGCCCTTCCGGGGAAAATACCGGGTCTACATCATCGACGAAGTCCACATGCTGTCGAACTCGGCCTTCAACGCGTTGCTCAAGACCCTGGAAGAGCCGCCTCCCCATGTCGTGTTTATCTTCGCGACGACCGAAATTCACAAAATTCCCGCCACGATCCTGTCCCGCTGTCAGCACTACAACTTCCGCCGGATTGCCAGAACAGAGATCATAGAACGCCTGCGTCATGTCGCAAAGCAGGACGGGATTACGATCGAAGATCGGAGCCTGACGGCCTTGGCCAGGGCCAGTGAAGGCAGCATGCGTGACGGATTGAGTTTGCTCGATCAGGCCGTCGCCTTCGGGGGAAAGACAATCGTGCATGAAGATCTGGAGGCCCTGCTTGGCGCCGTCCCGCAAGAACTTCTTCGCGCAATGATTCAAGCCATCACGGCACAAGACAGTGCTGCGGCGCTTCGTGTGCTGGCGCAGCTGTTGGATCAGGGGCACGACCTGCGGGCCTACTGTGCCGACGTGGTCGAGTATCTCCGCAACATGCTGGTGGTTTCGGTGACGTCGCAGCAGGAATGGGCCGGGTTGATCGAGGCCTCTAGCGAGGATCTCATGCAACTGGCGGCCGACAAGGGAACGCTGACCCCGGAGCAGCTTCAACAGATCTTTACGCTGTTTACACAGGCGGAAGATGCGCTCA
>JAKEGQ010000248.1 GCA_022615475.1 Candidatus Methylomirabilota bacterium
GACAAGTTCAGAATCCCGAGTGAGCCAGCCTCTTCGCGTCGCCTTCCGCGCGGCGGACGGCCAAGACCGAAGCCCCAGACAGATATCTGTTTCTGGGAAATAGAAATGGAAAACTGAGGGTAACACTTCGAGCCCGCCGAACCGACTACCCACAACCCTCTTTCACAGGAGGTGTTTCATGTCGGCTCGGAAGTTTTCCAGGATTCCCTCGGGTCCCCAGCGCCGCTACCGGCCGCACGAGAAGGCAAAGGTGCTTCGGCTCGCCGACAGGGTCGGCGTAGCGAAGACCGTCGACCGCACGGGCGTCTCCCCCTGGAGCGTCTACCGCTGGCTCCGGGACCGCGAGCTGGCGCGGTCGGCAGGCGACCCGGATGGCCTCCGTGGCCTCGGCCGCGTGCAGAAGCCCCCACGCATCCAGGTGCCGGAGGCCATGCAGAAGCAGGTGCTTGCCGTCTGGCGCAATAACCGCGGCTTCGGACCCAGCCAGATCCACAACCAGCTCCGCCGCGTCGGCGTCCGCTGCGACACGAAGACAGTCCGGAAGATCATCGAGGCGCATGGGTACACCCCGCCCGGAATGAAGCCTCCCCGGATCAAGGAGGACCGCCGCTTCGAGGCCTCCCGCCCCCTGGAGCTCGTCCAGATGGACGTCCTTCAGTTCCACGTCCACGCCCAGCGCCTTTATCTTATCCTCGCACTCGACGATCACAGTCGCTTCATCGTCGGCTGGGCACTGCTTCAGCGTGAGACCATGGACGATGCCATCGCGTGCCTGGAGGAGGCGATCCGGCGCTACGGGAAGCCGGAGGCCGTGCTGACCGACCGGGGCGCGGTCTTCCACACATGGAGCGGCATCGGGCAGTTCGACCGGGTGCTCGAGGCCTACGGCATCGATCACCTGCTCTCGGCCCCCGAGCACCCGAAGACCCTCGGGAAGGTCGAGGCGGTCAACAAGGCCATCCAGAAGGAGCTGATCGACCGGGTCGAGTTCCGCAATTACCTCGATGCCAAGGAGCAGATCGGGCGCTGGGTCGATGAATTCAATCACCAAAGAACTCACCAAGGCCTCGGCGGGATCCTCGTCCCCGCAGACCGCTTCTACGGCCGGGCCGATCGCGTGCTCGCGCGCATTGAGGAGGCCCGAGCAGGGAACGGCAGGGATCCAGTGCCTCCGGAGCTCGAGACGAAGGAGGCGGATCGTGAGGTTACCCTCTTCCAGCTTCGCCTGGTCGCAGACATCATCGAGGTCTGGCTCTTCGGCCGGAGGATTGCCCGGCTGGAGGGAAGCGAAGAGGTGTCGTGAAGCGTGGTGGGTAGAGAAGTGAAGAAAAGCTTGGGGGAGAAGATGCTGATCCATCTTCTCCCCCCGATTCTCTTGGAGGCGCCTTTGGTGGAACCGCTCTCCAAAACAATCTGCTTGGGGGTCATAATACTCGCCCTCCAAGTGCTCCGGGGACTGAAATTTCCTCGCTGCCTGCGTATCATCTTCTGGGCAGCGCGTGCGCTGGGCGTCTCCCGGAAGGCCGGGTACTTCTCCGCCCGACGAATCCGGGACCTCCTCCAAGGGGGGCACATCGAGCGCCCCGACGAGGAACTCCGCCGCTAGGACCTCCGGCTGCGGATCCGAAACCAGGTCCTCACTTTCGAGAGAGACCATCCCGGGGTGCGCTTCGCGGACCGCCATGCCCACCTCCCCCCGGAGGCGAGGTCGCTGTGCGTCCGGATCTCTCGGGACTTCAAGTCCGAGCTCACCAATTCCGAGATCGCCGAAGCTCTGGGGGTCCCCCTCGCGAGCCTCTTTCGCTGGTGTTCCGAGGCTGACGCCCAGGCTCAGTTTCCCCCGAAGCCCGAGCGCCGGGGAATCCACCGTCGAGCTGGCCCCCAGGACATCCAGCGAGTCCTCGAGGCGCATCAGGCGCTCCCGGAGGACATCACCCTGGAGGAGTTCACCGCGTCCTTCAACAAGGACTACCCCGAGAACACGCTCGACAGGCGCACCATCACCCGGATCATCCAGGCGAACGGCCTTCGGAAGATCGAAACGCGTGGGGGCCCACCTCGCTACCACGCGCGATTCCAGGTCTACTACCCCGGAGCGCAGGTCTCCATCGATGCCAAGCGCTGTAACGTCGTCTTCATCGGACAGAAGCGACAGACCATCACCGTGACGAAGGAGGTGGGCATCGACATCGCAAGCGGCGCAATCCTCGGGGCGGCCCTCGAGAAGACGGAGAACTCTCACGGCGTCGAGCGCGTCCTCATCCAGGTGCGCGAGGAGTACCGGGGGATCCTCGCGCTGCTTTCCGACAACGGCTCCGCCAACCGCTCTGCCGACGCGGAGGGCATCTTCCAGTGGGAAGGGGGTGATGGGCGGGTCTTCTCCTTCCCTTGTCACCCTCAGACGAACGGCCACATGGAGGGACTCTTCGGGCAGTTCGTCCGCATCGTCGGTGCCATCGAGATCGACGACACCTCCAGGGAGACGATCGCCTCCTCGGTCGCGGAGGTCGTCTGGCGCGTCTTCATCCACTTCCACAACTACTCTCCCCGGGATCGGCTGGGCGGGA
>JAKEGQ010000249.1 GCA_022615475.1 Candidatus Methylomirabilota bacterium
GTCCTGGTTTCTCTGGTGGGCATTGTCAGCTATATCGCGTGGCGATTCGAATTCCGGTTTGGGGTCGCCGCGACCGTGGCGACATTTCACGATGTCCTGGCAGTCCTCGGGATCTTTTTCCTCCTGGGCAAGGAGATCACCCTGCTCGTCGTCACGGCCCTCCTGACGTTGGCCGGGTATTCCCTGACCGACACCGTGGTGGTCTTCGACCGGATTCGGGAGAACCTCCGGGCCCGGGGGCGGGGGACGCTCGCCGAGATCATGAATGGTAGCATCAACCAGGTCCTCGCCCGAAGCCTTATGACCGCCTTTACGTTCCTGCTTGCGGTCCTCTCCCTCCTGCTGTTCGGGGGCGAGGTCCTTCGCGATTTTTCTTTGGCGCTGGCGATCGGGATCATCGTGGGGAGCTATTCCTCCATCTTCGTCGCCTCGGCGCTGGTCTACGAGTGGCGTATGCGGACCCGCCGACATGCGGTCGGGGTCAAGAAACAGGCACAAAGCTTGCACTAGCCCGAATTATCTCGAAACGGCGCGCGGACCAGGCCTCTCGGATCCGAGGCGCGCGGGAAAAAAGAAAAGGCGGAAGGGCTAAAACACGGGGGGAGCAGAGGATGATGAGGAAAGAGAGAATACGCGGAGCGGTGAGCTTCTTGGCAGTGACCTGGCTGTTGATGGGGCAGGTCGCGGCGCAAGAGGCCACCTCTGGTAGGGAGCAGGGGCGGCCGGAGACCCTTCCGGAAGGGGTCTACAATGTCCGGGAGGGAGATACCTTGTGGGCGATCGCTGGCCGCTATCTCGACAACCCTCGTCTGTGGCCGCAGATCTGGAAAGAGAACCCCTTTGTCACCAACCCCAACCGGATCTTCCCTGGTGATCCGCTGACCATCCCGGGATTTGGCCCGTCCCCCAGACCGTTGGCGGAGGCCCCCCCGGTGCCTCCCGTTGGCGAGGAGCAGGTCGCTCCGCCTATCGCACCTCCGGTTGAGGGTGTTCCTCCCACTGGCGTTGCCGCGGTCACGAGGCCAGAAGATGTGATCAAGACCCCGGCGGCCCCCCCGGCCCTCGCGATACCCCGGGCGGCCCTGGAGTGCAGCGGCTTCGTAGCGCAGAAGCAGGAGATTGTTCGAGTCGGCCGGATCATTCGGCCGGTCGAAGAGGACAATATGCGGCACTGGTACTGGGATGACGTCTTTGTAGATCTCGGCCGCCGAAAGGTCCGGCGGGGAGATCGCTTTCGCGTGGTCCGCCCGACCACGACGATCGAGCATCCCGCGACGGGCGCTCGGGTGGGAGTGAAGGTGAAGACCCTGGGCACGGTGGAAATTGTGAGCACCGCGGGTGCAGCGCCCCGGGCGAGGGTCACGTACAACTGTGAGGACATAGCCGACGGAGACCTCCTGATGGAGGCGAGAGAGTTGATGCCCCCCCAGCGAGGCGTGACCCAGCCGGCCCATCTTCGCGTGGGGGGAACCATCGTGGGCTCCAAGGAGGATGCCGACTCGTTGGGGCAGGGGGACATCGTGTATGTCGATGTCGGCCAGAAACAAGGGATTGTCCCTGGCGATGAGTTCAGCATCTATCGGGTGTCTGGGGTAGGCATCGATCCAGACAGCGATCGGGTGATCCCTCTGGCGCCGACCAAGCAGGGGGAGCTGGTGGTGATCCGCACCTCTGCCCAGGCGGCCACGGGCCTGGTGACCGTGTCCAGCATCCAGCTGCGTGTGGGCGAGCCACTCGTCCTGTTGCGGAAGATGCCCTGAGCAGTGCTGAGTGTTGAGGGCTGAGCGCTGAGCGCTCCGAGCCCTTGGCTAACTGCTGACCGCCGACAGCGGACTGCTGAAGATTTGCTGACTCTGACCGCTGATAGCGGACAGCTTCCTGCGGCCCCCCTTGACTCCCTCTCCTCCCCGGGTATAATGCGGACTTTGTGCACGGTGGCGGTCATTGATCTCGGGCGAGGGGCGCATGGAAGAGCGGGAGGCATGGCTGGCACTCAACATGGTGCCCCATGTAGGGCCTGCCGCCTTTGCGCTGCTCCTGGAGCGCTTTGGGAGCGTGCGACGCATCCTCAAGGCTCCGCTCAAGGCGCTTGAGAGTGTCAGCGGGATCGGCCCCGTAACGGCGAAGGCCATTCGCACCTTTCCCGCAGAAGAGACGGTCGCTCGGGAGCGAAAGCGGATGGCGGCGCGGGGCCTCCGGTTCATCACGCTCCGGGACGCAGAGTACCCCGCCCCTCTTCGGGAGATCGCCCAGCCCCCACCCGTGCTCTACATTCGCGGCACCTGGGAAGATCGGGACCGGAGGGCGGTCGCCATTGTCGGGTCCAGAAACGCCACGGCGTATGGTCGGGGGGTGGCCGATCGCCTCGCCTTTGACCTGGCGGTGCGGGGTTTGACCATCGTCAGCGGATTGGCCAAGGGGATTGACGCGGCCGCTCATCGGGGAGCGCTCAGGGCCGGCGGGCGGACCATCGCGGTGCTAGGATCGGGGGCCGATATCACCTATCCTGCGGAGCATAAGACGCTGGCGGAGGCGATTGCAGCGCAGGGAGCGCTGTTGAGCGAGTTTCCCCTGGGAACCGCTCCCCTGAAGGGGAACTTTCCCCAACGGAACCGGTTGATCAGCGGCGTCTCCCTGGGGGTCATCGTGGTCGAGGCGGCGGTTGACAGCGGAGCTCTCATCACGGCGAATCATGCGGTAGAGCAGGGGAGGGAAGTCTTCGCGGTCCCGGGGATGGCCAGGGGCCGGCTGAGCCAAGGCCCACACGGGCTGATCAAGGCGGGGGCCAAGCTCACCGAGGGGTGGGAGGATGTGGTGGAGGAGTTGCGGATCGCCACCGACATGCCGCAGGAGGCGGTTCCCCCGGTGCCGCCCCTACCGGCGCTCGAAGGGGAAGAAGGTCGGGTGCTTCAGGTGCTCGGAGAGGAGCCGCTCCATATCGACGCCGTCATCGCCGGCGCGAGACTCCCTGCCCCCGCGGTGGCCGCGTCCCTGCTCTCACTGGAGATGAAGGGGTGGGTGAAGCAGCTCACCGGCAAAACGTTCGTCCGGAGCATCGACGACCGATCACCGATGACAGACGACCGTGGAAAGTTGAGGGGGGTATCCGCAAAGGGCAAAGGGGAAAGTGAATGAGCAATCGGGTGTCGTGTTATCATGATAGGAAGTGCATGCTACCGACCCAGATCGCCAGGACCTTCGGTCATCGGTCTGCGGTCGTCGGTCATCGCCCGGAGGGAACATAGTCGTGCCGAAATCGCTTGTCATCGTGGAATCACCGGCCAAGGCCAAGACCATCACGAAATTCCTCGGGAAGGGGTATGTGGTCAAGGCTTCGTATGGCCATGTCCGGGATCTGCCCCCGAATCGGCTCGCGGTGGATACGAAGCGGGACTTCAAGCCGCAGTACCAGGTGGTGAAGGGGCGCGAGAAGGTTGTGGAGGAGCTGCGCAAGTCGGCCCGGAACTCTCAGGCCATCTTTCTGGCCACCGATCCGGATCGGGAGGGGGAGGCGATCGGGTGGCATCTCGTCCAGGAGCTGAAGCCCCCGAAGAAGGCGGTGCATCGGGTCGTCTTCCATGAGGTGACCAAGCGGGCCGTCCAAGAGGCCTTTGCCCATCCCGGCTCGCTCGATCTCAAGAAAGTCGAGGCCCAGCAGGCGCGGCGTATCCTCGACCGTCTCGTCGGATATCAGGTGAGCCCACTGCTCTGGGAGAAGGTCAGGCGTGGGCTGAGCGCTGGGCGGGTCCAGTCCGTGGCGCTTCGGTTGATCGTCGATCGCGAGCACGAGATTCGCGCCTTTGTGTCCCAGGAGTACTGGACCATCGAAGCCCTGCTTGCCGCCGGGGCGCCGCCGGAGTTTCGGGCCCGCCTTTTCAGGGTAGACGGGGAAAAGGTTGAGATCCACACGGGGACCGACGCCCATGCCCTGGTCGAAGAGCTTCGGCAGCAGCCCTTCCGGGTCAAAGAGGTCAACACCAAGGAGCGGCGCCGTCATCCGGTTCCCCCCTTCACCACCTCCAAGTTTCAGCAGGAGGCGGTGCGAAAGCTCCACATGACCGCCCGGCGGGCCATGACCCTCGCTCAGCAGCTCTACGAAGGGATCGAGCTGGGGGAGGAGGGGTCTGTGGGTCTCATCACCTACATGCGGACGGACTCCACGCGGGTGTCGGGCGAGGCGGTCGAAGAGGCCCGCCGCTATCTGACCGACCGATTTGGCGCCGAGTA
>JAKEGQ010000046.1 GCA_022615475.1 Candidatus Methylomirabilota bacterium
GGGGGGAAGAGAATCCGAGTGGAAGATATACTGGTAATAGTCGGGATCGGTGATGCCGACCCAGGTGAGGACATAGAGCTGGAAATTCCCCGCCTTGATATCGGCGTAGAACGTCCCCCACTCGTAGCTTCGGATCTCGACCCGAATACCGACCTGCGCCAGTTGAAACTGTATCGCCTCGGCAATGGCTCGGCTGAGCTCGCCCGTCGTCGCCTTGAACGTGAGGGTGAACCGCACTCCCTCCTTTATGATGGGATAGCCGGCCTCATCCAGAAGCCGCCTGGCCCTTTCGGGATCGAACGGGAAGGTCACCACCTGAGATTCGTAGGCCCAGTGCTGAGGAAAGAGGAGTCCGGTGGCCGCAGTCGCCTGCCCCCGGAGGAGATGAACGATGAGTCCCTTGCGGTCAAGGGCATGGGCGATGGCCCGGCGAACTTTGCGGTCAGCCAGAATCGGGTCCCGGAGATTGAAGCCCAGGTAGGTATAGTTGCTCGAGGGGCCCGTGGCCGCTTGAACCCCCGGCAGCGCATCCACCAGGGACACGACCTCGGGGGGGAGCGACCCGAGGAGGAGATCGATGTTCCCCTGCTTCAGTTCGAGAAATCGGATGGTCGCATCCGGGATGATCCGAAGCCTGAGTCTCGCGATCCGGGGACTGCCACCGAAATACCCCGGAAAGGCCTCGAGATCCACCTGCTCATTCTGGCTCCACCGGAGGAATCGAAAGGGCCCTGTCCCCACCGGCGCCTGACCAAAGCCTGCTTGACTCGCAAGGTCCGCCGGGACGATTCCCACCGTCAGATGGTACAGGAGGGGAGCGAAGGGGCGTTTCAGGTGAAAGGCCACCCGATAGCGGTCCAGGACCCGGATCTCCTTGACCTCTTGGAGGAGAGGCGTGTGGGCCGAGCCGATGGTCTGGAGAGATTCGAAAGTAAACCGGACATCGTCGGCAGTGACCTCCCGGCCGTGGTGAAACTGCACCCCTTGGTGGAGATGGAAGATGACTGTTCGATCGTCAGGCTGCTCCCACCGGCGTGCAAGGTCTGGGACGACGTGGAGATGGTCATCCGCGCGGACCAGGGCATTGAAGAGCAATCCGGTGATATGAAGGGAGAGGGCATCGGTGGCAACGCGGGGATCGAGGCTTACCGGATTGGTCTCGACGGCGGCCACCACCGCCCCGGCAGAGCGCCCCTCCCCTGTCCCACAGGCGACGAGACCGAGGAGGATGATGACAATGCCGAACGGGAGCAGGCCGCGCCTCATGCCCCGAGCCGGATCCTCATTTCCCAAGCCACTGCTCGAGCTGGTGCACGAGGCGGGCGACTTGGCGCCCCAAGGTCTCTCCTCCGATCCGCCAGATATCCGCGGCGGCGTCGCTCGCGTCGCACCCGGGACAGTGGTATCTCAGGTGGGCCAGATCGTAACGGAGATCACGCTTGCACTGCAGACATTTGGGTGGAAAAGCGCTCATGGCTCAACTCCTCCGAATTCCGCGATCCAGACTCCGGTACTGAATGGCCTCGGCAATGTGGTCGGGACGTATGGCCTCCTCTTGGGCGAGATCGGCGACCGTGCGCGCGACCTTCAAGATGCGATCGTACGCGCGGGCGCTGAGCCCCAGTCGCTCCATCGCGGTCTCCAAGAGGCGCTGCCCCTCCCCGGCCACCTGACAATGCCGGCGGATCTGCTTCGGGCTCATCGCCGTATTGCAAAAGATCTTGCTCTTCTTGAAGCGCTCGGCCTGAATCGCCCGCGCCCGTCGCACCCGCTCCCGAATCACGGGTGAGGGCTCGCCCGCCGTCTCTGCCGTCATGTCCCGATACCTGAGCGGAGGCACGTCGATGTGGATATCGATGCGGTCCAGGAGTGGCCCGGAGATCCGGCCGAGATAGCGCTGGATCTCTCCGTGGGTGCAGCCGCACTCCCGCTGGGGATCGGTCAGGTATCCGCACGGGCATGGGTTCATGGCGGCGGCCAGCATGAATGACGCCGCATAGGTGAGGGACGTGGCGGCCCGAGCGATGGTGACGTGGCCGTCCTCCAGCGGCTGCCGAAGTACCTCGAGGACATGCCGTTTGAACTCCGGAAGTTCGTCCAGAAAGAGGACCCCGCGATGGGCCAGGCTCACCTCACCCGGGCGGGGGATGTTTCCGCCCCCGATCAGTCCGGCATCCGAGATGGTGTGGTGAGGGGCGCGGAAGGGTCGGATGGCGATGAGGGCGGTCCGGGGTGGCAGGAGCCCGGAGACACTGTGGATCTTGGTGGTCTGGATCGCCTCCTCGAGGCCCAACGGTGGGAGGATGGTCGGCAGGCGCTTGGCCAGCATGGTCTTCCCCGACCCCGGGGGACCGATGAGCAGGATGTTGTGGCCTCCCGCCGCGGCCACCTCGAGTGCTCGTTTGGCATGCTCTTGTCCCCTCACGTCGGTAAAGTCAACGGCATACTGAGAGGACTCAGCAAAGGCCGTCTCAAGATCGATCGTGGTCGGCTCGATGGTGACCTCTCCATTGAGTATCCCCACCGTTTCGGAAAGGCTGTGGACCCCGTAGACCTTGATCCCCTTGACGACGGCGGCCTCGGGTGCGTTGTCGGCCGGAAGCAGGATCCCCTGGAGACCCGCCTCGGCGCCGGCCACGGCCATCGGCAGGGCCCCCCGAATGGGACGGACGAGCCCGTCCAGCGCCAGCTCGCCGACGACCAGGACCTCCGAGAGCCGGTCGGGCTTTACCATCCCCTGTGCCGCCAACACCCCGATGGCCATTGGCAGATCAAAGGCGGCGCCCTCCTTCTTGATATCGGCGGGGGCAAGATTGGCGGTGATCCGTCGCGGTGGGAAGTCAAAGCCGCAGTTTTTGATGGCGGCCTTGACCCGATCGCGGCTCTCTTTGACGGCTAGGTCAGGGAGGCCCACGGTGTTGAAGGAGGGGAGCCCTAGGGCGATGTCCACCTCGACCTCGACCGTGTAGGCATCGACCCCGAGGACGGCGCTACTCAAGACCTTGGCTAACATGAGCCTGTCTGCCGGAGGGCGTCCACCCCGCACAATCGCAGGGATGGTGGAGATACTCCTATCGCATTTGCCCGAGTCCCGCAAGGGGAAAGGGATATCCTCCGGCAGGGTTTACCAGGAAAACTGCTGGAGGGTCAGGCTGGAGGGTCAGTCAGGCTGGAGGGTCAGGTCTTGAAACTTGACACTCTCATCTTGGCGCATTTACGAGCCGGCTGACGGTCGAATAGTGAAGCCCGAGGAAATCCGCCACCGCCTTCTGTGTGTACCCAAAGCGCTCCACCGCCGCTACGATCGCGCGATGTCTCCTCGGCCCGGCTCCAACCACCCGAGGAGGAAGGAGTTCCGCCAGCGGTGGTCGGGCTGCGTAGCGCTGACTCTTGGGGAATTCCTTGACCGCCTCCCGGCCCCGGACATACGGGAGCAATCGACGGAGGAATGCCTCGCCGCCCAGGAGGCTCTGGCCCTTCACCCTCGTCCAGATTGGTTCGGCTTGGACGCCATCCTGGACGAAGGCGCGGTACCGCTCGGCGGCGCGGCTTCGTGTCTGACCGAATTGGCCGAGGATCCACTCGGTCGTCAGACACGGATGAGGCGCCTTGATCCCGGCAGTCGCTCCATAGCTGCTCCACTGCCACTGTTCCGCCCGTTTGACCAGTCCAGCCCGGACGGGGTTCAGAACCACATACCGGCACACCTCGAGGAGGTGGCTTTCCTTCTGGACTAGAATCGCCTGATAGCGCCCCTGGAAGAGATGCCCCATCCGGCTGTGCCGCCGGTTGAAGGTCTGGGTATAAACGCCATTGAGCTGCCGCATGCCCAGGACCAGATTCCCCTCGGGGGTCTCGATGACCAGGTGGTAATGGTTCCGCATGAGGCAATAGCCGTGACAGCACCAGCGGTAGCGGTCGATCACCCTCCCCAGCATGAGGAGAAACTCTTCCCGGTCACGGTCGTCTTTGAATATCGGTTGTCCCGCGTTCCCGCGGGAGGTAACGTGGTAGACTGCCCCAGGATACTGAATGCGCAACGGCCGTGCCATAGGAGGTCTCTACACCACGATGGATCGATTGTCAAGATTCAAGACCTGACCCTTCCCGGATGTGCCTTTCAGGAACCAAATGGGGGAAGAAAGGAGACGGCGGCTACCGGGGCATCACCTGCATGATCGTCAGGAACTTGGCCTCCTCGGGCGCCTTGTAGGGGACAACTCCCTTTTCCCCGAACCATTTGTCGTAGAGGGTAAAGTACGTCCCGCTCTCGATGAGTTCCATGAAGGTGTGGTTGACGAAATCCCGCCACCTCGAGTCGTTTTCCGGCAGGATGCAGGAGTAGGGCTCGAAGCTGAAGCCTCCCACGATTGCAAAGGCCTTTGCATCGGGGGCCTTGAGGGCGAGGCCCGCAAGCAAGATCCCATCACTGGCATAGGCATCGATCTTACCTTGCTGAAGGGCCTGGAACCCCTCGCCGTGGTCCTGAACCGACACGACGTTCACTTGGGGTAACTTTGTCCGGATGACCTTCTCGGTCGTAGTCCCCCGAGCGACACCAACCCGCTTGCCCGGAATGTCCTTGGGGGACTTGATGGGGCCATCGGCCTTGATAAGGAGTTGGCCGCTGGAGTAGAAGTAATTGATGCTGAAGTCCACGGTCTCATCCCGGGACCGCGTATACGTGGTGGAGCCGCACTCGAGATCAACGGTGCCGTCGGCCACCATTTGAAACCGATTCTCTGGTGTGACGGCCTTCAGCTCCAGCTTGATCTTCTTTGCGAGGTTCCGCTCGAGGCGCCCCTGGATTTCCTTGATCAGATCCACGGAGAAACCGACCCATTCTTTCTTGTCGTTCACATACGCGAAGGGAATCGATTCCGTCCGGGTCCCTGCCGTCAATTTTCCGGTCCGATTGATCCTTTGCAAAACCGGCTCCGCCGCGGCGGTGCCCACCGGGTGGAGCAGAGGGACAAGGGTGCCAAGGGTAACGACGACCAGCATGCTTATGGCCTTATGTCGCATAATTGCCTCTCCTTTTCGACCGTCTAGTCAGTGGGCCATCGTGTACCACGCACAGGGCCTGGCTGAGCAGTCTTACCCTATTCCCCCGCCCCCCCGCAAGCCCAATCGACGAACGGCGGAACGGAGGGGAGGGTGTACGGTTGGCACCGAACTTGCTTTTTGGCGAGCGTGTTACGGGTGGGCTGGCGACGGATTTGACTTTCGGCTGCCCCCCGGATACGTTATCCCCATTCGACAGGTCCTCCGAGTCGCACTGCCGCCGCCGTTCGCAATACCGCAAGGAAGCGTATCATGATTCAGGTGGGGTCGCGGCTACGGGTCTCTTCCTACAGTGGTCCCGCGGTATCCGCCGACGATATCCTGATCCTGGTCCGCCCAAGTCCCGCCTTTGGGGACGGCCACCATCCAACGACGCAGATGTGCCTCGAGATGGTCGAATGCGAGATCCGCAGGGGCGAACGGGTGCTGGACCTCGGAACCGGAACGGGGATTCTGGCCATCGCCGCAGCAAAGCTCGGGGCCGAAAAGGTCATCGCTGCCGACATCGATTGGCAGGCCTGTGAAGCGGCCCTCGCAAACATCCACTGGAACCGCGTCGAGAAGACCGTCCACGTCTTTCAAGGATCGGTGGAGGCATTACATCCGGACCGGCCATTCGATGTGGCCGTTACGAATCTGTATAATGCGCACCAGGTCAAGGCCGTCATCCCCGCAATCGCCCGGCGAATCGTCATAGGGGGCAGGATCATCTGCTCGGGCATCTGGAGGCACCGTGCCGAGGAGATGGTTCGCCTGCTCGCGGACCAGCGATTGGCCTACCGCAACCAGATGGTGCTGGAAAATCTCATCACCATATCCGCGGTGAAGGAAGCCTGACAGGATGTCCCGGGATCGGACCGTCGACTTATTGAATCCGGAGAATATAGTTGGGCTGGGCCGACTCGATGTCGGCCAGGGCCTTCAGTTGGTCGGAGAGCTTGAGGGTGAGCGTCCTGAAATCGACGTGGAGCAGCAGGGTCGTGTCCGCTGTCGCCTCGCCCTTGAGCGGAAGGCCAACATCATTCTCCAGGGCGCGGACGAGCGCGGAAAACGGGGCATCGCCCGCCCCGCTCCGCTTCTGGGCGATCGCCTCGGCCTCGGCGCTTCCGGCCGAGAACCTGACGACGATCCCTTTCGATCTTGAGGCCTCCCGGGCTCCATCCGAAGGATCGGGGGTCAGCCGCACTTCCACGGCATTGGCTCGCCCCCGGAGGCGCGTGACCAGCTCGTCGCTCAGCTTTTGCTCATCGACCGAGACCAGGATCCACTGGCCACCGGTCACCTGTTTGGCCTTGAGCGGGACGCCGGTTGCGGACTGAAAGCGTTGGATCACCGGGGCCAGGACCCCGAGATCGGGAGGGCTCGTGCGGCTGGCCCGAGTGACGGTAGCGCTCCCCTCTGTCCCGGAGACGAACTTCACCAGGACCTCTCCCGGGACGAACCGGGGCGGCGGCGCGTTCCCCAGGAGAAGGGCCGACAACGCAAGGATGAGGAGCCCGGTCAGGACGTTACCCGCCTGCACATCTGTGAGCTGTATTCGCATGTTGGGCCCCATCTAGCACCGTTATTGCCCCAGTAGACCCGGTACCGGTTGGGTGAGAAAAGTTGGAACGGCACTAGTCTACACCGACGAGAAGGAGGACGCAATGAAGACGCTTGGACTCGTCCTTATGGTCGTTTCGGCTGTTTTGGCCGCAGGCTCCCTGCCCGCGACCGCCCAGGAACTCACGCCGGAGCAGGTCCAGCGGCTCTTTGAGCGCAGGGCCATCCCCCCTCAGGCTCAGGTCGTCCCTGGAGAGGTCATCGTGAAGATGAAGCCGGCCCGGACCCTTGGCCCTGCAGACCTCACACGGTTCGGCGTCGAGGACGGCAAGCGAGTGACATCCGGCGGCGAGGTGATCTACCGCATCCCGGTCAAGACCTTGAAGACTCTCTCGGCCACCCAGGCGCGGGATCGAACACTAGCGGTCCTCCAGCAGCTCCGCGCAGACCCCAATGTCCTGTATGCGCAACCGAATTACATCTTACGCATCATGAGAACCCCCAACGATCCCCGTTTTCCTGAGCAGTGGCACTACCGCGACAATGGCACCGGCACCGGCCAGTCTCCGGGCGGGATCAACCTGCCCAGGGCGTGGGATGCGAGCATCGGAAGCAACAGCATCGTTGTGGCGGTCATCGATACCGGGATCCTCCCGGCTCACCCGGATATTGTCGGCTCCCCGAACCTGATCGCCGGCTTTGACATGATCAGCGACCCGGCGATCTCGAACGACGGAGGTGGTCGCGACAACGATCCTACAGATCCCGGCGATGCGGTCGCCGCGGACGAGTGCTTCCCGGGCGATCCTGCCCAGCCCTCGAGCTGGCATGGGACCCATGTGGCCGGGACGATCGGTGTAGGGAGGACAGACAACAGCGTCGGGGTCGCAGGCGCCAATTGGACCGTGCGGGTCCAGGCCGTGCGGGTGCTGGGCAAGTGTGGAGGTACCATCGCAGACATCAACGATGGCATCCGCTGGGCCGCAGGCCTCGCCGTTCCCGGCGTGCCGACCAATCCGACGCCGGCCCGGGTGATCAACATGAGCCTCGGAACCCCGCCCGGCAATCCGTGCTCGGCCTCCCCGTCCACCCAGGCGGCGATCGATGACGCGGTGGGGGCGGGCGCCGCAGTCGTGGTGGCTGCCGGGAATGACGCGGTGGATGCCTCGCAGGTCTTTCCGGCGAGCTGTAACAACGTGATCACCGTGGCAGCGAGCGACGCCCGAGGCCACCTGGTGACCCGCTATTCGAACTTCGGCACCACGGTCGAGATTCTGGCACCCGGTGGGGACGTGCAGCGGAACGACAGTGGGAACGGCAACGATGGCGTGCTCAGCATGGTTCACCCCAGCGCCGGCACCTATGCACGCTACAACGGCACGTCAATGGCGACCCCCCACGTGGCGGGCGTGGCCGCGCTGTATCTCGCGCAAACCCCCACGCTGACCCCGGCGCAGCTTACCGCCGAGCTTCAGCGCAATGCCCTTCCCAGGACACCGGCCCAATGTCCGCAGCCCTGTGGCACAGGGCTCTTGAGCGCGGTCCGGGGAGTGACCCCGGTGGCCGTGAGCCTGGTGCTCGACCCCGACAGGACGCTCCAGCCCGGCGAAACGACGACCGCCAGGGCGACAGTCACGCAGGGCGGGGTGCCGCAGGCGGGGAAGACGGTGACGTTCAGCACGGCAAATCCTAGCGTCGCCTCCGTCTCGCCGGCCTCTGCTGTGACCGGCTCTAGCGGTCAGGCACAAGCCACCGTGCGGGGCGCATCGCAAGGGAGCACGACGGTGACGGCGGGTGCCGACGGTGCCTCCGCCTCCAAATCTGTACAGGTGCCTGATCTGTCGCTGATCGGAATGGTTGTGCTGGCGATCGGCGTGGTACTCATCGGGCTTCTCCGCAGGCCCCCCAGGTCAGCGCAGGAGTAGGGGCTGGAGTCTTTCATGCCCGTAACAAGGCAACTCAATCTTCGCTTCGCGCTGGTGATGGTAGGCTTCGGGGGCGCCGTCCTGCTCACGTACCGTGAGGACGTCCTCGGAGCCCTCCTTGCCCCTGTGACAATGTGGACGGCACGGGTGACGCTCGTATTGCTTCACTGGTTAGGAATGGAGGCGACGCGGACGGCGACCGTGATCAGCCACACGAACGGCTTTGCCTACGAGATCTACTACCGCTGTAGCGGATTTTTGCCGGTTGGCTTCCTGACGACAGCCATCCTGGCCTATCCTGGACCTCTCCGGCGCAAGATCATCGGCCTTGTCGTTGCAGTACCCATCCTGATTGCGCTTAACCTGACGCGTCTCGTGCACCTGTTCTACCTCGGGGTGCATGATCCAGCCGCTTTCGATTTTGCGCACTCTGTCCTCTGGGAGGGTTTCCTGATCCTGGCGGTCCTCGGGCTGTGGCTCGGCTGGA
>JAKEGQ010000250.1 GCA_022615475.1 Candidatus Methylomirabilota bacterium
AGCGGCCCGTGAAAGAGCTTCATTTGAACAGTAATCCGAGAAGGCTCAGGGGCAGCAACATCATGGCCCAGAACTGCGTCCAGTGAAGCGATGTCCCGAGCAAGCTGTTAATCGAATGTGTGGCAGCCCAGGAAAGAGGCGCTGTCAGGGCGACATAGCCGAGGATAGATAAGGCAGCGAATCGACGGAGCCGCGGACGGTTCGAGGGGTCGCTACGCCGAAGGGCGATCCCCAAGCGCACCAGCACATAGGGAAACGTAAACGGAAGTATGAGCCAGCCGATACCGCTACGCGACGAATAGAAGAAAACATTCACGACCGGAATAATGCCCACCAGCACCATATACGCGGGGAATGCGTAGACCTGTGTGGCGAGTGTTGAAAGGCGGATCCTAGGAGGGAGAGTCTCACCGATCATATGGTCTCTCTGGCAGCGTAGTTGGGGGGCAACCAGCGATTTGAATCCCTCAGATTCTCGGATTCACTGGCGGAACACCTAGGCCTTCCCCTTGCGCTGGCCAGCCCGCAAGATCTTTTTGCGCAACCGGAAGGCGTGGGGTGTGGCTTCCACGAGCTCGTCGTCGCGGATGAACTCGAGGGCCTGCTCGAGGCTAAGCGGCCGGGGCGGGGCGAGGTGCGCCGTCTCATCGGCGGTGGACGAGCGCATGTTCGTGAGCTTTTTCTCCTTGGTGATATTCACCTCCAAATCGTTGGGCCGGGAATGTTCCCCGACGATCATCCCCTCGTAGACTTCCTCGCCGGGGGCGATGAAGAAAGTCCCCCGAGGCTGGAGGTGTTCGATGGCATATGCGGTGGCACGCCCCGCTCGGTCTGCCACCAGGGCGCCGGTGAAGCGGTGGGCGATGTTCCCCTGCCAGGGTTCGTAGCCATCGAAGATGTGGTGCATGATGCCGCTGCCCCTGGTCTCGGTCATGAACTCGGTGCGAAAGCCGAGCAGTCCCCGGGAGGGGACTCGGAACTCGAGGCGCACCCGGCCGCTGCCGTGGTTGACCATCCGGATCATGCGTCCCTTGCGGGGACCGATCTTCTGGGTCAGGGTACCGATGAATTCCTCGGGAGCATCAATGACCAACCGCTCCATGGGCTCGTGGACGACGCCGTCGATGGAACGCGTGAGGACCTGCGGCTTGCCTACCGCCATCTCGTGACCCTCCCGCCGCATCATCTCAATCAGGATGGCCATCTGGAGCTCCCCCCGACCTGAGACTGTGAAGACGTCGGGCGATTCGGTCTCCTCGACCCGGATCGCGACATTATACAGCACCTCCTTGTCCAACCGTTCCCGCAGCTTGCTCGCGGTGGCGTACCCTCCCTCGCGGCCCGCCATCGGTGAATTGTTGACGTAGAAGAGCATGGCGATCGTGGGCTCATCAACATGGATCGGCGGCAGGGGTTTGGGGTCTTCCACCGCCGACAGGGTCTCACCGATGTTTACCCCTTCGATACCGGTCACGGCCACGATGTCACCGGGTCCGGCCTCCGTAATCTCGATCCGGCGCAGGCCCTCGTATCCATAGAGCCCCGTGACTTTGGAGGACACCACCTGGCCGTCGAGGCGGCAGTGGGCGACTTCTTGCCCCTTGGAGAGGCGGCCGTTGAAGATCCGGCCCACGGCCAGGCGGCCTACGTAATCATCGTAGCCCAGTGTGGTAATCAGGAACTGCAGTGGGCTGTCAGGGTCGTAGGTGGGGGCCGGCACGGTACGCAGGATCTCCTCGAAGAGAGGGATGAGGGGGGCATCCGTGCCGTCGGGACTGGTGCGGCATGTCCCCTTGCGGGCATTGCAGTAGTAGACGGGGAACTCCAACTGCTCCTCCGTGGCGTCGAGATCAATGAAGAGGTCGTAGATCTCGTCCAGCACCTCGGACGGCCGGGCGTCGCCGCGGTCGATCTTGGTGATCACCACGATGGGGATCAGCCTGGCCTCCAGGGCTTTGCGGAGCACGAAGCGAGTCTGGGGCAGGGGTCCCTCGCTGGCGTCCACCAGCAGCAGGACCCCATCAACCATCTTGAGGGTGCGCTCGACCTCGCCTCCAAAGTCGGCATGGCCCGGCGTGTCCACGATGTTGATGTGGGTCGTGCGGTAGACGATGGCGGTGTTCTTGGCCATGATGGTGATGCCTTTTTCCCGCTCCAGGTCGATGGAGTCCATGACCCGTTCCACGACCGACTCGTTGTCGCGGAAGATACCGCTCTGCCAGAGCATGGCATCCACGAGCGTGGTCTTCCCGTGGTCCACATGGGCAATGATGGCGAGGTTGCGGACGTCCTCCCTCCTCTTGAGTTCTTTTTGGCGCGCCTGCGCGTGTATCGCTGCCTGTTCTTCCACTTCTACCTCCAGCGTTGGTTCTCGGGGCAATGCCGCCGACCAGGTTCCGCCGGGTGTGTCCGGCCCGCAGCAAAGCTCCCTTCTAAACGTAGCACGCCGCCGTTGTGAGTTCAAGGGGCCGTGAGGGCCGTTCAGCTCAGGCGTGGGAATCGAAAAGACTATCTGTCGTTCTGGTCAGACGAGACTCGCCGGAACATCAACGCAAGCACGCTTCCGACTAGTCCACCTGCCGACGAGGCAATCAGACCCACAACAACAGCAATCACCAGTTCGAACGGCCACAGGTTGTGCGAGGTGGGATCCCGAATTCCATCGAAGACCACGCGCGCAAATACGGCGGACGGTACGGCAGCACCTACAACGAATATCACCGGCAAGAGACGACTCTTGGCGAATGCGCGAGCGAGGGCGGCCACGACGCCGACGATAAGCAGGCCAATGCCGATCAACGAGTCCGGTAGGGCGAGCTTCGCGTAGGGGATCTGCCAATAGGGGATTCCCGTC
>JAKEGQ010000047.1 GCA_022615475.1 Candidatus Methylomirabilota bacterium
CCGCACAGGCGTCGGCAGGATATCACTAGCAGCGCACGGGGGCAGTACACAACTGGTAGAATTACGAGCTTTTGATCCGGCGATTACGGGGGCTTGGTGGGGAACCGAGCAGATCACTTGGACGGTCGTCGACGCTCGTCCGCCGGCGCCGCCATCGAGCCGCGACGGACTCCTGATCCGAACCGCGCAAGCCGCGTCCGCTACTTGCCCTCGGCCTTCGACCCGCGCTTCAGGTCCTGGCCATGGGCGCGCTTAAATGTCTGGATATCCTTGAAGCGGCCCTTGCTATCACGGACAGCGTAGAGTTTCGTTCCCTTGCTGCTGCGGTGGGTGGTTCGCCTGGCCTTTGCCATGGCTTCGTCCTTTCCGAAGGCCTCGCCCGGACCGACACTCCAGCCGACCGAGGAGTATTTCCTTGACCTCGGCCCCAGTCCCGGCAAGGAAATGTCCGACCGCCCGTCCTCGCGTCGGGCTCACCTCGGAAACGGGGAACATCTCAACCAGACAACCCATCGGCTGCCGAGTTGCCCCGACGCGAGGACGGCCTCCTACGCCTCCCTACGGCGTCACAACGAGATGGGTCCGACGGTTCAATGCCCAGGCGGCCTCGTTGTTGCCCGGGGCAAACTGGCGCACCGCACCGTGCCCTTTGGCGGTGATGCGCTGGGGACTGATGCCACCGGCCACCAGGTAGTCCCGGACCACGTTGGCCCGGCCGTCGCTCAGGGCCTGGTTGCGAGGTACGGTCCCCCGCTCGTCGGCATAGCCCTCAAGCGCGATTTTCGCGTCCGGGTTGGCCTTGAGCCACTTGATGACCCCATCCAGGTTCGCCTTGTCCTCCGGCCGGAGAACGGTCTTGTTGGTGGTAAAGAAGACATCCGTGAACTGCGGCGGCGCGGCCTTGACGACCGGCGCCGGCGGGGCCGGAGCGGGTGGGGGTGGTGCGACGGCCACCGGGGCGGGCGTCACCACCTCGGGCCTCTTGGGGCACCCACCAGGCCCGGTGAGGAACAACGCGCCGATCACCAGGAGCAGCACCGGGCGCCCCCAGCGGCCTATGGTAGCCATCATCGGTTTCTTCCGAGATCTCGTGGTGTGTGTCTCCATGCCTCTCTCCTTTCTCTGCCTTTCTATGCTCTTGCTCTATGCGAGTTCCCCCCCGTCAGAGCTACCTACTAGGTGATCGTCGGCGCGGCCAACCCGCGCCAGGCTTCTCGACCCGATCACTCGAGCTCATCAACGTTGTACCGGATCGGAGTCCCCCACCATTTTTCGTCTTTGGCCTGCTGCCACTCTGCCTTGGTCAATTTAGGCTTGTCCTTGGTGCTGTTCGAATACCACAAGTGGCTCCACGAGGCGTACTGGGGCCCGCCGGGCGGAATGCCGTACTGTTCCGTCGCACAGGCGCTCAGTCCTCCAGCCAAGGCCAATCCCACCAGTACTAGCATGATCTTCTTACCCATGAGTAACCTCCTCTCCGTCTCCTTTCGTACGCCTGAGTGTACTCGCGTTCACGTGCCGCCACGCAGTCATCACACACACGATGGTCCCCTCTCACCCCCCTTCTGACTTGCGCTCCATACGGTGCGTAACATATCACCGGAAGGCCACCTTGCCAACTGGAAAAATTACTAGTATCGAGGTCAAATTTTACCGGTCCCCACCGAAGCAGTCTTGCCATTATGGCAGATCCTGCCCGCTCAATCCGAGACGATCCCGTGCTTGATCGCAAACCGGATCAATTCGGCACTGGTTCTCAGGTTCATGTCCTCCATGAGACGGTACTTATGGTATTCGACCGTCCTGGGGGAGATGTCTAAGAGTGATCCGATTTCCCGGGCCGAGCGGCCCTCGGCGACCAACTGGAGCACCTCCCGCTGGCGAGGTGTCAAATTGTTGATGACCTTCTTGTGCTTGTCCGCCATCGATCCTCCCCGCCCGGATCGCTAACGCCCGTGTCGAGTGGCGGCAGGATACCCGCAGGTCCCAGGGTTTGGCAACTCGTAATTTTTCGAGTTTTTCGTGGGGCGACTACGAGGCCCTATCCGCGTGATCCGAGAGAACAAAAGACTCCAGCGACGCGTCATGTGGGCTGAGTGGGGTATTTCCTCACTATGGATAACCACTCAATAGCGCTTTCAAAATCCGTAAAGTACTCCGCCGATGCCCGCACGGGGCACAGATCCGGAAGCAGTCGCGCGCGCTGGCCTCTCTACTGGGGGGCAAGCATCCGCTTCAGCAGCATGGCCGCGATCCCTGCGAGGGCGGCCTTGGCGAGTGGATTGCTGAGCACGCCCTCGAGTCCCGGCCCCCGTGATCCTCCGGGGAGTCCTTCAGGCGTCCCTCGCATCACGTCCCACCCGGCCCCACCCGGGGCTTCGGCCATCCCGGTGAGGAAACCGAGGAGCTCGCGGAAGAGCCCAGGGGTGCCATGAAGCTGGGTGACCAGGCGAGCCAGCTGCGCGGGATCCGCGAAGCCTACATTCTGCCCCCGTCCAAGGCCTGGCAGATCGATGTGACGCTGCCGGGCCTGGCGCTCAATGAATCGACCGAACTCCCCGCGCTCCTCCGAGCTGAGCCGCGCGAAGGCGCCTTGGGCCGCCCGCTCGTACTCGTCGGGGCCGACCTGGTGGGCCACGGCGCCGTAGCGGGCGAGCACTTCCTGATCCGAGTAGCCCTCCCAGGGCGGTCCCTGCTCATAGCGGTTCACGAAATCCAGAAAGTCTTCCTGCTGTCGAGCCCCGAACAACTCCTCGAAAAGCGCCATGGCTTGATCCCCTTTCGTGTCGCGTCCCCGTATCACAGTGCCGTGCGCCCGCGGAGCACCGCTCGGCCCGTCAGGTCCCGCGCCGCCGGCCGAGCGTGAGGTGACTCGGCACACCGTCGGGGAATCGCTCCTTGATCGCCTGCTGGATGAGCTCGCGGCGGTTCCCCGGGTCCGGGTGGGTACTGAAGAACTCCGGTTGGCCGCCCCCGCCGCTCGCCGACTCGAGAATCTCCATGACCCGGATCAGCGCCCGGGGATCGTACCCGGCCTCCGACACGAAGCGCACGCCGAGCCGGTCGGACTCGAGCTCGTCATCGCGCCCGTACTTGAGCTGGACGAGCTGCGCGACCATCTGCGCCAGTGCGGCCGCTTGCTGGCCCCCACCCGGACCGTCCACCGTCGCGACGCCGACGGCGCCGACCAGCCCCTGAAAGAGCTGGTCCTTTGCGATGCGCTCGGCCGCATGCCGTCCGACGACGTGGCCGATCTCGTGCCCGAGAATTCCCGCGAGCTGGGCGTCGTCCTCGAGACGGTCGAGCAGGGCCCGGGTGATGAAGATCGGGCCGCCCGGGAGGGCGAAGGCGTTGACCGTCCGCCGATCGGCCAGGACCCCGAACCGGAACTCATAGCCGCTGTCCCCCAGCCCGCTCCGCGTCACGAGCTGGACCCCGACGGCCGTCACATACCTCTGGGCGGCCTCATTCGGATCGAGGCCGCCGAATTGGGCCGCCATCGCTGGCATCGACTGGAGACCGAGGACAATCTCCTGGTCCCGAGTGAGGGCGATGGACTGCGTCTTGCCCGTGATCGGGTTCTCCTGGCGCGCCGCGTAGTAGCTAACCAGCGCCACCACCGCCATCAGGACGGCGATGAGGAGCCGGGGTGATCTCATAGCTTGGCCGCCGCCGGAACCGTCATTCCGAGGCTGCTCATGATCTCTGCCGCCTTGTCCCGCGACCACTTGGCCTTCGCGACCGCGTCGGTCAGGTTGCCGGCCTTGTACGCCTCAGACGCCTCGGTCCACTGCTGCTGAATGCTGGCAAGGCCCGACTTGGCATTGTCGAACTGGGCCTGGGTCACGTTGGCCGGCAGCTTCTTGCTCTCTGACAGGATATCGATCCGGCTCCTCAGCGCGTCGACCATCTTCGGGACCCCGCCGCTCATCCCGTCCCAGCTCAGCATCAGGTCATTCCTTTTCGCCGCCGCCGCAGCTGCCGTCTCCTTGGCCTTGGCACTGAGGTCCGTCGCAGCGGCGAGCGCCGCCTTGTAGTCCCCCTTCTTCATGGTCTCCTTGGCGCTCGCGAGGGCCGCTTCAAGCCCGCTGAACTGCTCAGGCACGTACTGGGCAGCCTCACCTCTTGCCTTGTTGATCAGTTCTTCCGCCGCCTTTAGCGCCTGTTCCGCCGCTCCCTGCTCGCTGGAACAGCCGGCGACCAGGACGATGGCCAACACCACTGCGAAGACGCTCCAACGCCGCTTCACTATTGACATAGCATTCTCCTCCTTGTGACTTTTTCCTGTGCCCCTTCCTTCACGTTCGGCCTGAGCCCGGTCCTTTCGGAACCCTCAGGGAATCCGGATCCGTTGCCCGATGCGGATCAGGTTTGGATCCTTGATCGTGTCGCGGTTGGCATCGGCGATTTTGGTATACAAACTCCCGTCGCCGTAATAGTGCTCGGCGATCTTCCACAGGGTTTCTCCCTTCTTGACCTCATGCCACTGCTCGGAGCTCCAC
>JAKEGQ010000251.1 GCA_022615475.1 Candidatus Methylomirabilota bacterium
CCCCTCATCCTCGAGGGGGAAACTCAGGGAGGAGAGGAGTTCGGTGAAGAGACGCCCGAAGGCCCGCCGACCGGTGTTGTCTTTTTCATTGACGACCTGTTCCTCCGCCTCGCTCATTTTGTGAGGTCGGTAGCGCCGTCCGTGGGCAAGGTAATGGCGGTAGCCGGTCAGGACAGGGTCGGCGATCAGCCGCGCTGCCGCTGACTCCTCCAGGTCGAGCCATTCCAGATCAAAGAAGAGCAGGCGGTTCCGGACGCCGGTCAGCCACTGTTCGACCCGCTGTTGCAGGTCCTGGTACTCCGGCCGGAGACTATCCGAGGCGTACAAGAGACCTGCGTACGTGGCCGCGCGGCTCATGCCCTCCTCGATCGCCTCAAGATCGCGAAGGGCTTCGAGGAGGTGCGATGCGGTTGGCCCCCGGGGGACATTGATGGTCTTCCGGTACCGCTGGGCGAAGGCTTCGGCGCGCCCCTGCAGCGCCTCGAGCGTCTCCCGGAGGCGCGGGTCGTCGTGTGAAGCAAAGAGATCGCTCAGGTCCCAGACGACCCTCGCAGCGCTCGACGTCTTCACATCCACGGCCCCCTCCTCTCGCACCCGATGGACTTCCTCGCCTGACCCGGAATATTGTACGGGAGCAGAGGAGAGAAGGCAACTACAGGGGGCTTGCCCAAGCCCTCCCTTTGCCGGTATGCTTCTAGAGACAGAGGACGCCAGAGGACATCACAGAGATGAGGCGGCGACTGATGGGACAAAAGGGATTGGGGAGCAGGATGGCATTCGTGGTCCTGTTCCTGTTCGGTTTTGCCCTGGTCGCTATGGCAGCATCCGAGGGAGAGTGGACGAAGGCCGCCCCCATGCCGAGCAGACGCACAGAGGTAACCGTCGCCGAGCTTCATGGCACGATTTACGTGATCGGCGGCTTCAACTACTTCTTCTTCGGGGGGGTGTCGGACGCCGTCGAAGCCTATGATCCGAAGACCGATCGGTGGGAGAGAAAGGCTCCTCTGCTCGAGTCTCTCCACCATACCGCTGTCGCGGCGGTCAACGGGAAATTATACGTGGTCGGCGGCTACACACGGATCTGGCCGTGGAAGGCGATGAACACCGTCTGGGAGTACGATCCCGCGCGGGACCGATGGCAGCGAAAGGCCCCGATGCCCACCGCCCGCGGCGCCCTGGCAATCGGGGTGATCGAAGGAAAGATCTATGCCGTCGGGGGAAAGACGAACGGCGACGTCCTGCGAATCCTCGAGGTCTATGATCCCGCCGCTGACGCCTGGGAGACGCTTGCCCCGATGCCAAGCCCGCGGGATCACCTCGCTGTCGCGGTCCTGGACGGCCGCCTCCACGCCATTGGGGGACGCACGGGAGAGATGAGCCGTAATGTAGGGGCCAATGAATCCTACGACCCCCAAAGAAAGGAATGGACCGTCCGGACTCCCATGCCGACCGCGCGAGGCGGGATCGCCGCCGCAGTCCTCGGCGGTCGGATCTATATTTTTGGCGGCGAGGAACCCGAACGCACCTTTGCCGATACCGAGGCCTATGATCCGAAGACGGATCGGTGGGTCAAGCTCAAACCGATGCCCACGTCCCGCCACGGACTGGGAGCTGCCTCTTTCGAAGGCCGAATCTACGTGATTGCCGGAGGTCCGAAGCCGGGAGCTTCCCGGAGCGATCTGAATGAGGTCTTCGCCCCACCGCAGTGAGCGCCAACAGCGCGCTTGCGGTTCACAGACTTCGGCGAGCCCTTCGACGTGCTCAGGGCGGTGAGCCCAGTCGAACCGCTCAGTCGAGTCGTTCACGATTCACGGTTCACAAGCAGCTAGAGCTACGATGAGAAAGGGAGAGTCGGAACTGCTCGGTGAGATCCTGAAGCGCGTGAGCCGGACCTTCTTTCTCAGCCTGAAGGTCCTGCCCAAAGATCTCAGGCGCCCGGTGGGTCTGGCCTACCTCTTTGCCCGAGCCGCCGATACCATCGCCGACACCCGCCTGGTCAGCCGGGACAAGCGTCTCGAATACCTCGACCTCTTTCGAGCGGAAATTCGCGACAACGGCCCGAGTCGCATCCGCGAGGTCAAAGAGACGCTGACCGGTCCGCAGAAGATCCCGGAGGAGCGGGAGCTCCTCGCCAGACTCGAGGAATGTTTTGCGATCTACCGAGGGCTGGATCCCGCGGACCGGGCACGGATCCGAGATCTCATCCTGACCATCACCCAAGGCATGCAGATGGACCTCACCACCTTTCCCGGAGAGGAAGACGGCCGCCTCATCGCGCTGAAGACCCGGAGCGACCTCGACCGGTACACCTATTTTGTCGCGGGGTGCGTCGGCGAATTCTGGACCGAGATGCACATGGCCCACCGTCCTTCCCTCAGGGCGTGGGACGTCACCGAGATGAAGAGACGGGGGATCCGCTTCGGCAAGGGGCTCCAGATGACCAACATCCTTCGGGACCTTCCCCGAGACCTGCGCATCGGCCGTTGTTATCTCCCGGAGCAAGACTTGGCCGCCCTGGGCATGACCCCGAAAGATCTCCTGGAGCCCGGGTCCATCACCAAGCTACGCCCGCTCCTGGGCGACCTGCTCAGAGAGACGGTCGCGCACTACCAGAATGGATGGAGCTACACGTTAGCCATTCCCCGGCGGGAGATCCGCATGCGACTCGCCTGTGCCTGGCCCCTGCTCATCGGGCTCAAGACGCTTGCCCTCGTCGCGCAATCGGAGAATCTGCTGGACCCGTCCGCACCCACGAAGATCTCTCGCCCTGAAGTCTACCGGATCATGGCTTCCTCTCTCCCGATGATCGGCTCCAACCGGCGCCTCAGCCGCTACTACGAGGATCTGCGCGGAACCATCCCCACCGTGCCATGAGGACGTCGCGATTCGTCAAGGTGGCCACGATACCCGATCTTGAACGAAAGGGCTGCATGGTCCTCCATGTGGAGGGACACACGATTGCCCTCTTCCTGCATCAAGGCTCCCTCTACGCCATTGACAACCGATGCCCGCACATGGGGTTCCCCCTGGACCGTGGGACGCTCCAGGACGGGGTCTTGACGTGTCACTGGCACCACGCCCGCTTTGATCTTGCGAGTGGCGGCACCTTCGATCCCTGGGCCGATGATGTCCGGAGCTTTCCCGTCCGAGTGGAGGCCGATGAGGTCTGGATCGATCCCTCGCCGCGGGCAGATGAGCAGGCTCGACAGCTCCAGAGGCTTCGAGACGGCTTGCAGCGCAACATCCGACTCGTGATTGCGAAGTCGGTCATCGCCCTCGTCGAAAAGGAGGAGAACGGGCACGAACCTCTTCGGACCGGTCTCAGCTTTGGTGCCGGATTCCGCCGCGATGGATGGTCCATGGGCCTCACCATCCTTACCTGCGCAGCCAATCTCCTCCCCTCCCTGAACGCCCATGACCGGGCACGGGCGCTGTACCACGGCCTCTCGGCGGTGGCCCAGGACTGCGACGGCCAGCCACCCCGTGTCCCCATGCGGCCGCTGCCCATGATGGCAACAGGCCCTGACTCCTTGAAGCGCTGGTTCCGCCGGTATATCGAGGTACGAGACGCTGAAGGGGCCGAGCGGTGCCTCGTCACCGCCCTCCGCAACGGAGGAGACCCCGCCCAGATCGCCGATCTCCTCTTTGCGTCGGCGACTGACCATCGGTACCTGAGCACCGGCCACGTGCTCGACTTCACCAACAAGGCGCTTGAAGCCCTGGATATAGTCGGCTGGCAGCACGCCGAAGCCGTCCTGCCGAGCCTGGTCCTGAACTATGCGACGGCGGATCGGATGGAGGAATCGAACGCCTGGCGCCATCCTGTTGATCTCGTTGCGATCCTCCATGCCGCCTTTGACCGTCTACCAGACGCACTGGAGGCCGGGGCAAGACGTCGGGCCGTCTGGGGTGGGCGAACGGCCTTGATCCCGGTCCTGCTGGGCGAAGATCCTCGAGCCATTGCCGACGCCCTTCTGACCGCTCTACAGGAGGGGGCAACCCCTCAGTCGCTTGGCGCCGCGGTGACGTATGCGGCAGCGCTCCGCATCGCCCGCTTCCACACGGCGAATGAGTTCGGGGACTGGGATACGGTCCTCCATACGTTCACCTTTACCAATGCCGTCTCCCAGGGACTCCGCCGAGCGCCCTCCGCCGAACTTGCGCGCGGGCTCTTTGACGCCGCCATGAGTATCTACCTGGACCGCTTCCTGAACATCCCCGCTGCCCGCCTTCCCGAGGGAGGCCTACCGCCGGCAGAAGCCTCGAGAATTCTTGATGAGCTCGTCTCTACGCTCGACCGAAGGCAGCAGGTGGACGAGGCAGGCCTGCTCGTCGCCCGCTATCTGGTCGCCGGCGCCGATGCCGGCCCCCTTCTCGCCACATTGGGCCACGCCCTGTTCCGGGAGGATCGGGATTTTCACACCATCCAGGCGATGGAGGCTGCCTTCCGCGTCCATGCGCTCACGGAAGACCCAGCGGAAAAGGCCCAGGTATTGATCGCGGCAGTCCGCTACCTGGCGGCCCACGCCCCCACTCCCCGCGCCCAGGGGCAGACCTACCAGATCGCCTACCG
>JAKEGQ010000252.1 GCA_022615475.1 Candidatus Methylomirabilota bacterium
CCGTAGAGATGCAAGGCATCCTCCCGGAGATGGGTCACCGTGTGGAGGAAGACCTCGGTCCTCTCGTCAGGGAGCCGGTAGTAGGTGGAAAGAGGAACAAAGACGCGATACCCCACCCCGTTCACCTCCACGATGACGTGGGCGGGGTCCCGCTTCACCAACTGTCCCCTCAGCATCCCGATCACGGGTGCCCCCTCGAACTAGAAAAATGGCAGGATGAGAGTGAGATCAATACGCCAGCCTTCCGCCTCTCGGGTCATCGGATAACTCCGGACACCCGGGGCGCATTGAAAACGGGGAACGACGCGCCCCGACCACTCCAGGCCGACCTTCCCCGTCACCACGACCAGCTCGGGCGACCGATAATCCGCCGAGATAAGTTCAAAGGTGGTGTGACAGCAGCTTGTCCGGCACCCGAGACCCTTCATCCGGCTGATGAATTCCTCCTGGGTGAAGAGCTGTCTCGTCGTCGTCGTCCCGCGGTCGTAGATGGCGCCATAATCTTCGACATGCCACAGCTTGAGGATCTCCACCAGGGCACCCGTCGCCCCCGCCGCCGCCCGCTCGACCTCCTGCGGATCCGTCACCCCCACGAGTACAGGAAGCAGGAGCACCAGGCTATATCGTCGCCAGCCGCTTCTGAAGACCCACCCCATGGATATGACATATGGCCAACGCCAGCGCATCGGTGGCGTCGGTGACAGGAATCGTCGACGAGATTCCCAGCAGCGAGACGACCATCCGCTGGACCTGCTCCTTCGACGCTCTCCCGGCGCCGGTCAGCGCGCTCTTCACCTCGAGCGGACTATACTCAAACACGTCGAGTCCGCCGTCCACTGCTGCCAAGAGGGCCGCCCCCCTGGCCTGACCAAGCATGAGCGCCGTACGGACATTCTTGGCAAAAAAAAGCCCCTCCACGACTGCGCATTCGGGTCGATGCTGCCGAATGATCGTCTGGAGGGCCTGGTGAATCGCCCGGAGTCTCAGGGGAAAGGGCTGGCGGGGAGGGGTCGAGATCACGCCGTGCGCGATGGAGATCAGGGACCGGTTTCGCATCTCCACCACGCCGTAGCCGGTGATGGCCGTCCCGGGGTCGATCCCCAGCACCCGGAACCCAGTGGTCACCCGCTCCATCTCCTAGGCTGTCAGGGCCGCCATGATCTCTTCAGGGATGTCAAAGTTGGCATAGACATGCTGGACATCGTCATGCTCCTCGAGTCCATCCATCAGACGGAGCACCTGCTCTGCCTCCTTCCCCTCGAGGCGGACGGTGGACTGGGGCAGCATAGTCATCTCGGCGTGTTCGAGGGGGAAGGAGGCCCGCTCCAAGGCCTTCTTCACTTTCTCGAAGTCCTTGGGGTCGGTGACGACTTCAAATGTCTGTTCTCCGCTCTGGACATCCTCCGCACCCGCCTCAAGGGCCACGGCCAATAGCTGCTCCTCATCCAGCCCTTTTTTCGCGACCTGGATCAGACCCCTCTTGTCGAACATCCAGCCGACACATCCCGACTCCCCCAGGTTCCCCCCAAAGCGAGAAAAGATCTTGCGGATCTCCGCCGTGGTCCGATTCCGGTTGTCGGTCACGGCATCGAGGAGCACCGCCACCCCCCCCGGTCCGTACCCTTCGTAGACGCACTCCTCGTAGGTGACCCCTTCCAGTTCCCCGGTACCCTTCTTGACGGCCCGGATGATGTTGTCCTGGGGCATGTTCGCGGCTTTGGCCTTTTCCATCGCATCCCGGAGACGATGGTTCCCCGCCGGATCCCCCCCGCCGGTACGGGCCGCGATGGTGATTTCCCGGATCAGCTTGGTAAAGATCCGCCCCCGCTGGGCATCAACCTTCGCCTTCTTATGTTTGATCCCTGCCCACTTGGAGTGCCCGGACATCTCGAAGCCTCCTCGCCCGAAAAACTACAGAAAAGCGGCCCATCTGTAAAGGGAAATCCGGAGAAATCCCCTTGACAAGCCGGAGCGGCGGTGGTAATTACGGTACCACATCGATGAGAACCCTTCAAGGAAGGCCGAGGTGAACGGAAGGCGTCTCTGGCAAGGATGGTGGTACTTTAGTGGCGTCTGCCCTCCGGTCGGCGGCGCCTGACTCTTTCGTTGTCGAGGATGGCCGCGGGGGCAGACAGGCCTCCGTGGCTTTTTTGTTTTTCTCAAGGCCACGGCTGATCCCGTGGCTTTCTCTTTTGGAGGCAGGCGATGATTATCGTGATGCAGGCGGGTGCGCCGGAAGAGGAGCTCCAACAGGTCCTCAGGCGCGTCGAAGAGTTGGGATACCATCCCCACCTGATCCGGGGGACCCAGCGCAACGTGGTCGGAGCGGTCGGCGATGAGCGAGGCAAGGCGAGGCTCCAGAGCCTGGAGGCGCTGCCGGGCGTTGAAAGCGTAGTTCCGATCCTGCAGCCGTTCAAGCTGGCCAGTCGGGAGTTCCGACCGAAGACGGTGGTCAAGATCGGCGAGGTCGAAATCGGCTCTGACCGTCTCGTGCTCATGGCCGGACCCTGTTCGGTGGAGAGCGAGGGCCAAATACTGGAGAGCGCACACGCCGTCAAGGCGGCCGGTGCCACCATCCTGCGTGGGGGTGCCTTCAAGCCACGGTCGTCACCCTATAGCTTCCAGGGACTGGGAGAGCAGGGGTTGAAAATGCTCGCGCGGGCTCGGGAGGAGACCGGCCTCAAAGTTGTCACCGAGGTCCTGAATCCCCAAGATGTGGAACTGGTGGCTCGGTATGCCGACATCCTCCAGGTCGGTGCACGCAACATGCAAAACTTTGCCCTCTTGAACGTGGTCGGCGAAGCGCGCAAACCGGTCCTCCTCAAGCGCGGCATGTCGGCCACCATCCAGGACCTCCTGATGTCGGCGGAGTACATCCTCTCGCATGAGAACTACGACGTCATCCTCTGCGAGCGTGGGATTCGGACCTTCGAGACCGCAACTCGATTCACGTTGGATCTCAATGCCGTCCCAGTCCTCCGGAAGGTCACCCATCTACCGGTCATCGTGGACCCGAGCCACGGAACGGGCCACTGGGAGTATGTGACGGCCATGGCACGGGCCGCCATCGCCGCCGGGGCCGATGGCCTCATGGTCGAGGTGCACCCGAAACCGGAAGAGGCGTTGTCAGACGGGGTGCAGTCCCTGACCCCCGAGCGGTTCAAGGATCTCATGCGGCAGGTGGAGAAGGTGGCCAAGGCCCTCGACCGCTCGCTGTAATCCCCCCGACTGCTGGACAGTTCGAAGCAGCCCCGGCTACGTCTTCCGCCTTGGCCTGGCCAGCCTTGCAACATTAGGAGATATTTGAACTTACCACAGGACTTCAGTGACGCTAAGGCGTTCCAAGAGCGGCAGCCCCGCCGAAAGGAGGCAATCCACTTGAGGCGATACCTATTGGTCGTGGCAGCCGGGATGCTGCTGTGGGGATGCGCAAGCGGTCCTTCCTTGC
>JAKEGQ010000253.1 GCA_022615475.1 Candidatus Methylomirabilota bacterium
CCTGAGGACGGCTAGATCATGATGAACCTGATCTGGCTGGTGCCCGGCTTCCCCCTCGTTGGGGTCATCGTCAATGGCCTCTTCGGCCGCACCCACATCCGTGATCGGGCCCATTGGGTTGCCGTCCCCGCCGTCGGCCTCTCCTTCCTCGTCGCCCTCCTGATTGCCCTCCAGGTGTTTGCCGGGCAGACCCTGGATTTGGACCTCTACCCCTGGGTGGTCGCCGGGAATTTCCAAGTCCCAGTCGGGTTCCTGGTGGACCCCCTCTCCACGGTGATGATGTTCACCGTGACCTTCGTCGGCTTCCTCATCCATGTCTATTCCATCCGATACATGCAGGGAGACCCCGGTTACGCCCGCTACTTCACCTATCTGAACCTCTTCATGTTCGCCATGCTCATCCTGGTCCTGGCCAACAACTACCTCCTCATGTTCCTCGGCTGGGAGGGAGTGGGGGTCTGCTCGTATCTCCTGATCGGTTTCTGGTATGAGCGGAAGAACGCCAGCGATGCGGCGAACAAGGCATTCATCGTGAACCGGGTGGGGGATGCAGGGTTCCTCCTGGGGCTGTTCCTCATCTGGACGACCTTCGGGTCCCTGAAGTATGCCGAGGTCTTCGCCAGGGCCGACCAGGCGCTGGGCGCAGGCTCCACGTTGGCCATCGTGATCACCTTGGCCCTTTTCGTGGGGGCCATGGGGAAGAGTGCCCAGCTTCCTCTTTCCGTCTGGCTGCCGGATGCCATGGAGGGCCCCACGCCGACCTCAGCCATGATCCATGCGGCCACGATGGTGACGGCAGGGGTCTACATGGTTGTCCGATCGAGTCCCCTGTTTAACCTCGCCCCTGACACCGCAAACTTCGTGGCGGTGGTCGGAGCCCTGACCGCCATTTTTGCCGCTAGCATTGGCTGCGTGCAGAGCAGCATCAAGCAGACCCTCGCCTACTCCACGATCAGCCAGCTGGGCTTCATGTTCCTGGCGGCAGGGCTCGGGGCCTACGCGACCGCCATCTTCCACCTCTTCACTCATGCCTTTTTCAAGTCGCTCCTCTTCTTGGGGGCAGGGTCGGTGATCCAATCCCTCCATGGCGAACACGATGTGCGGCGTATGGGGGGGTTGGCGCCGCACATGCGGCTGACGGCCTATGCCTTCCTGATCGGGGCTCTGGCCACGATCGGCGTCTTTCCCCTGGCCGGCTTTTGGTCGCAGCGCGGGATCTTCTTGGCCGCCTTCAACAGCGGGCGCTATTTCCTCTGGGTCATGGCGCTGTTCGCCGCATTCCTCATCGCCTTCTACATGTTCCGCCTCTATTTACTCACCTTTGCCGGGCACTACCGGGGAGATCTCCACGCAATCCATCATCGTCGCAAGGCCCCCGCCAATCTGTGGATCCCTGTGGCCATCCTCGCCGTTTGTGCAGTGGCAGCAGGGTTCGTCGGGGTGACGCCGGAGTACGGGGGTCTGGATAATTTTTTGGGTCAAGGGCTCACTCAGGGAATCCGGGGAGGCAATGCGCCCTTGCCAGCGATCATGCTCCTCCTCCCGCTGGGGGTGACTGCGGCGGGGATCGGGCTTGCCTATCTCTCGTACCTTCAGTGGTGGGAGCTGCCCTTTCCCCTATCTACGCTCTATGTGGTCCTCTTTCGTCGGTACTTCTTGGACGAGATCTACTCCGTGGTCTTCCTGGTGAGATTCCGTCGGGTCTGCCACCGCCTCTGGAGGATGGATGGCAGATTAATCGATGGGGCGGTGAACCAGGTGGCGCATTTCATCGGGGGCGCAGGGCGCGCCTCCTCTCGGCTCGACGAGAGGTTCATCGACGGAGCGGTGAACCAGGTCGCCTCTTTGGTCGGAGGGACAGGGAGAGTCTCGTCCCGGATCGACGAGCGGGTGATCGATGGGGCGGTGAACCAGGTGGCGCATTTCATCGGGGGCGCAGGGCGAGTCTCGTCCCGGATCGACGAGCGGGTGATCGACGGGGCGGTCAATCAGGTGGCGCATTTCGTCGCGGGGACAGCGATGGCCTCGGCGAGGATCGACGAAGGGGTGATCGATGGCGCGGTGAACCAGGTGGCGCATTTCGTCGGCGGCACGGCGATGGCCTCGAGCGAGGTCGATGAAGAGGCGAGCGATGCGAGGATCGATTGGGTGGCTGAGCTGAACCAGACCGTGTCCGATATCATGCGACGCCTACAGACCGGGTTGATCCAGAATTATTTGCTGGCCATGGCCTTGGGGATCTTTTTGCTCGCGTGCTTGTATATCATCCTTCGATAGTGCAGCTAACGACCGAGGGAGTCAGGGCGATGGGCGGACAGCACGACCATACTGACCACCGTGTTTCCGCTGAGGCAACGAAGCAGGAGAAGGACCTGCGCTTCCACTGGCTGGATCTACTGCGTGGGCCGGAGGGCAGGAAAGGGCCGGCTGGCGAGGAGCGAGAGCGTCTCCGATCACAGGTGGCTCGCGCGCGCACGGTCTTGCCTCCCAAGGGACCCATTCATGGGTTTGTCGCCCAGAATCCCTTGCAAGGGCTTGAGTATCTCCCCTTTGACCGCGCGGTCACCCAGGCCCAGCGTCTCCTGGGAGGCCAGGGGTACCTCTCGAACGAGGCGTTCCGCCGTATCTACGCCAACGGTCGTATTACCAGAGCAGACCTCGTGCGGGCTATGGAGGCGCACGCCCCCCATCTGACCATGCGGCCCCCGATAGAGGTGCGTGGGCGGCGGGTGGAGGCGCGTGATGTCGGTCTCGCCCAACTCCTGCATGAACTGACCCCCCTCGCGCACGGCACCCTCCGCTGGCAGGTATTTCAAGCGAAGGCGACCAGGCGCTTCCCCCAGGATATGCCGCCAGAGACCCGGTCGACGCTCCTGCAGCGGGCGGCGCACGATCTCGAGACCACGCTCGCGCGGCTCGGGGAGGAGTGGACCCTGGCGGAATGGATCCATGCCCACACGACCCTCGATCTCGTGGGCCACATCCGTGAGCGCATCGGTGAGGCGGTGCGCGCCGGCGCTGCGAGGATGAGGCAGATCTCGCGCACGCCGCGGGACCACAGTTATCGTTGCCTGGAGGATCTGCAGATCCCGCAATCCCAGCAGGCGAGCTACCTGTACTCTATTGAGAAACACTACAACATGCTGCGGGAGACCGATCGAAACGCGCCGATCACGCGCGAAGAATTCGCAGCCCTGTGGCTCCATGAGGAACGGCAGCTCCTGCGGAGTCTACCACGCCGACTGCTCGGGAGCGGGGGGTCCCTGCCGGCCATCGAACGTCACTGTCGGCAGGATTTCGAGCGCTATGCGGTCTCGGCGCTCTGGGCCGCGGTCCTGATGAAGCTCGGCCTCGAGGACCCCGTGGCCTTCCAGGATCAGGAGGCGCGGGGTGCGGAGGCCCGGCTGCACCAGGTCCTCGCGGTGGCGCGCGAGGGATTGCCGCAGCGCGACCTCCGCGCTGACCTTGTGCGGAAAGCCCGGGAAACCCTAGAGCGGGACATCGAGCGGATTGGTCCGGAATGGACGGTGGGGGGGTGGTGTCACAGACTCACCGGGACACACATCACCGAGGCGATCAATGACCAGATGATCCGATGGTGTGCCGCCTTCCTCGATGAGGGGTTGGCCGGGTGGCCGATGCCCGACCGGGAGCGGGGATTTTACGGGGCGTGGCGGAAGGTGGCCGAGCGGGATCTGGCGTGCTGGTTCCTGGGGGTCAAAGGCTCCAGCAAGAAAATTCGCCAGCTCCCCTCTCATCCGGAAGATGCCGTGATCCAAAGTCTCCGGATCATGGGGATCCCGGAAAAGTTCTGGAGCGAGTATCTCACCCTCCACCTGGCCGCCCTCCCCGGCTGGGCCGGCATCATCGGGTGGCGCGAGACCCATCCGATCTACGAAATGCAGCAGCATCATCCGATCGATCTCACCCAGTATCTGGCCGTGCGGCTCTTCTATGAGGTGGAGCTCGTGTTCACTCTCTGCCGGGAGGAATGGGATATTGAGGGGACAGTCCCGGCGCTCCACGCCTACTTCCGGGCCCGCCCGGGCGAGTACGTCGCCCGATCCCAGGCTGTGGCAGGGGGCTTGCCGGACCTCATGGCGGGCGGGGTGGTGCGGACGGCCGAGGGGAGGATCGCCCTCCACTGGGACGCCTTCACCAATCGGGGCTACGGGGATATGCGAAGGGCGAGGGGCTTGAGTCGCGAGGACCAGTGGTTCCGGTTTGCCGAGATGCTCTACGCCGACCGCGAGGGCGGAGGGGAAGAGCACCACGCGATCGAGGGAGTCTACCACGATGCCTGGCGGCTCTTTCACCTCGCCCAGGTCCTGGGGCTATCGGCCGAGGACATCCGAGCGCTTCCGCCCGAAGCGCCGAGTAGCCTCCTTGATCTCCTCGATGAGCTGCCGCCATCCACCCATGGGCCCATCTGGCTTCAGGCCTATGAAACCCACTACCGGGACCAGCTTCTGACGCTGCTCAGCCGTCATCGGCGGATACCCGAGCGAAGGGACCGGCCGCGGGCCCAGCTGATCTTTTGCCTGGATATGCGGGAAGAGGGCATCCGACGCCATGTGGAGGCCCAGAGCGAGGAATACGAAACCTTAGGGACCGCGGGCTTTTTCACCATGCCGATGATCCTGCGCCCTCTCACGACCGGGATCGCGACGCCATCGTGCCCCATCCCCATCGACCCCAGGCACACGGTGGTCGAGGGGGTCCACGCGGGCCAGGGGACTCGGGAGACGCGTCACACATACCGGAAGAAGTGGAAAGAGGCGCTGCACGGGATCTACCATCGCCTCGAAACCAACTTTGCAACGGCCTACTCCCTGATCGATCTCTTGGGAGTGCTCTTCGGAATCACCGTCATGGGCAGAACCCTGCTCCCCCGGAAGTCGCGCGTCCTGACAGCG
>JAKEGQ010000254.1 GCA_022615475.1 Candidatus Methylomirabilota bacterium
CATCGGGACGAAGGCGGCCGATGCGGTCATCTCCCCGGCCGTGGTGGAGATGAAGGCGGACCTCGAGCGACTGCGGGAGCAGGTCCAGAACATCGAATGAGAGCCCGGGGGTCGAGGGAGGGGGGCGTGGCGACCGAACTCCTCAACGTGGGCTTTGGGAATATGGTGGTCGCGAGTCGGATCGTGGCCATCGTCAATCCGAGTTCAGCCCCCAGCAAGCGGCTCAAGGACGACGCCAAGGAAGTGCGAAAGCTCGTGGATGCCACGAACGGGCGCCGCACCCGCTCCATCGTGGTGACGGATAGCGACCACGTGATCCTCTCGGCCATACAGACCGAGACGTTGGCCCAGCGACTGACGGGGGACCAGGGAGACAAGGAGTCGTAGATGGGCGACCCCCGGCGGCTCCTGGTCGTGGTGTCTGCCCCGTCGGGCACGGGAAAGACCAGCCTGTGTCAGGAGGTGGTTCGGCGGGTTCCGGGTCTGGCCCACTCGGTCTCGTATACGACGCGCCCCTCGCGGGCCCACGAGGTCGGGGGTCGGGACTATCACTTTGTCGACGAGACGAAGTTTCAGCGCATGGTCACGGCCGCGGATTTTGCGGAGTGGGCGAGTGTCCATGGTCATCACTACGGCACATCCCGGCTCCTGCTCGAGACCCATTTTCGGGCAGGGCAGGATGTGATCCTCGACATTGACACCCAGGGGGCCGCGCAACTCCGCCGAGCGTATCCAGATGGCGTATTCGTATTTCTCCTACCGCCGTCCTGGGAGGTGCTGGAGGAGCGCCTGCGGAGTCGGCAGAGCGACGCCCCCGACGAGATCGAGCGTCGGCTCCAAACGGCTCGGGAAGAGATGAGGCGTTATGGCGACTACACCTATGTGATCATCAACGATGTCCTGGAACGGGCGGTCACTGATCTGTCCGCCATCATTGTGGCGGAACGGCATCGGAGCTTCCGCCTGAACTCTCGTGTGCGGGACCAGTTAGGCATTTAACGAGGAGGGAGAGGACCGATGACACAGGTACCCCTTGAGGACCTCATGGATAAGGTCGACAGCAAGTATCGGCTGGTGATCATCGCGGCAAAGCGAAGCCGGCAGCTCAATCAGGGGACAGCACCTACTGTCCAGCCCAAAGGACAAAAGCCGACCTACATCGCCCTGGAAGAGATGGCGGCGGGAAAGGTCGAGTACACCGCGACCCCGCTTGAAGAAGTGGTCAAGACGGGGGCCTTTGCAGAGGCGGTTAAGCCCACCTGGTTCAGGGAAATCGCCCCCGAGGGGGTCATGGCCGAAGAAGAGACGGAAGAGGAAGAAGAGCACGAGACTGAGGAGGCGGCCCCTGCTGAGGCGGAAGAGGAGGTGGCGGAGGTCGTCCCCACGGAGCCCGAAGCGGAGTTCGTCGATCTCGACCAGATAGAGAAGGCGGGCGAAGAAGAGGAAGAAGGATAGGGGAATCGCATCGCGGCGGAATGAGTGATGATGATCAGCGGGGTCATCCTGGCGGGGGGACAGTCCACCCGGATGGGCCGCAATAAGGCGGTCCTCGAGATCGGGGGGAAACGCCTCATCGACCGATTGGCCCATGGACTTCAGGGGATTTTCCCAGAGGTCATCATCGTGGCGAATTCCCCGGGCCTGTACGATGACCTCGGCGTGCGGGTCGTCCCGGACCTCATCCCCGATAGGGGGTCCCTGGGCGGCATCTACACCGCCACGGCGACCGCCACGCACCCGTGGGCTTTTGTGATGGCATGCGATATGCCATTCTTCAATCCGGGCCTGATCCGGTATCTCGCGACCCTGACCCACGGCTGGGATGCGGTCGTCCCGTACACCGGCGATTGGGAGCCCCTCTTTGCGCTCTACGCCAAGACCTGTCTTCCCGAGATGGAGCGCCTGATCCGCTCGGGCGATCTCAAGATCGCGCGGTTCTTTCCCTCCGTCAGGGTCCGGCGGGTGGGCCTGGACGAGCTCGGGCCTCACGACCCCCAAGGGCTCAGCCTCTTTAATATGAATACACCAGAGGAGTTCGCCCGGGCCGAGGAGTGGTGGCGGCAGCTCACAGCGACGGCGTAGCATGCTGATCCTCGCTGCCAGATACCTCCTCCCGGTGAGCCAATCCCCGATCCGCGACGGGGCCCTCCTGATTGAAGGAAGCCACATCCGCGCCGTCGGGCCGCGGATGAGTCTCCGCAGGCAGTATCCCGGGACGGCGGTGCGCGATCTGGGGGAGGCGGTCCTCCTCCCCGGCCTCGTCAACGTCCATACCCATCTGGAACTGAGTGCCCTTCGTGGAGATGTCCCCCCGGGTCATTCCTTCGTGGACTGGGTCTTGAATCTGCTCCAGCGGAAGCGCGACCTCTCCTGGGAGGCGTATGCAGCCGCTGCGGAGGAGGGGGCTGCCGAGCTCACCCGGTCCGGGACCACCTGTGTCGGCGATGTGACCGCGACGGGGGCGAGCCTTGCCGGATTGCGGAAGAGCGGCCTCCGGGCAGTGGTCTATCGCGAGGTGATCGGCCTCCACGATGCCGGCGCCGAGCAGAGTGCCGAGACCCCCTTCGCGCATCTGGCGGCGATGCGGGATGAGGTCCAGGGGAATCCGATTGAGGTCGGCATCTCCCCTCATGCCACCTACAGCGTCTCGCCCGGACTCTTCCGCGTGTGTCGCGAGTTCCAGCAACGGTTGGGGCTCAAGGCGG
>JAKEGQ010000255.1 GCA_022615475.1 Candidatus Methylomirabilota bacterium
ATGACGAGGAACAGAACCGGGTACTCCTGGAGGCCCTCCTGGGCTCGCAAGGGTACCGGGTGGTGACTGCCGCCGATGGAGCGCAGGGCTTCGCGGCCGTCAAGACCGATCCTCCGGACCTGATCCTGCTTGACGTCATGATGCCCGGACAGGATGGATTCGAAGTATGTCGGCAGCTGAAGGCAGACCCGGCGACCTGGTTCATCCCGGTGGTATTGGTCACCGCCTTGAGCGAGCGGGAGGATCGGATCCGCGGGATCGAGGCGGGGGCGGACGACTTTCTGTCCAAGCCGATTCACCGGTGGGAGCTCCTGACGCGGACCAAATCGTTGCTGCGGATCAAGAGCCTGCGCGATGATCTGCAGAAGAGCTATGAGCAGCTCAAGAGGCTGGAAGAGCTCCGGGACCGACTCATTCATCTCCTGATTCACGACCTCAAGGGGCCACTGACCTCCCTGCTCCTCGGGGCGGACCTGTTGATATCCCATGAGGGGGAGCCGGTGGTAGAGGAGAAACACTGGGAGCTTCTTCGCCGGATGCGGCAACAGGTGGAGTATCTGACCGATATGGTGCAGAGCCTCTTGGATATCGCCCGGATGGAGGAGGGAAAGCTCCCCCTCCGACCCGAGGCGCTTGAGGTGGGAGAACTCGTGGGAAATGCTGCGGCTGAGCTGGGGGTCCCGTTTGCCAGCAAGGGCGTGTCGCTCCGAACTCAGGTCCCCTCCGGCCTCCCACCGATCCATGGTGATCGCGATGTCCTCAAGCGGGTCCTCCTGAATCTGCTCAAGAATGCTCTGGATCACACCCCTGCGGATGGCCAGGTGACGGTCGGGGTCCAGCCGGAGAATGCGGAATCGCTGACGATATGGGTTCACGACACGGGGGCGGGAATCCCGCAGGCCTTCCACGAGAAGATCTTCGAGAAATTCGGCCAGGTCGAGCTTCGCGAGGCGCACGAGCGGCGGGGGACCGGTCTGGGTCTCACCTTCTGCAGGTTGGCAGTCGAGGCCCACGGAGGGCGCATCTGGGTGGAGAGTGCAGAAGGCAAGGGAAGTCGCTTCTCCTTCACGATTCCTTCTGTGCGCGCCGAGATGCCTGACGCAGCGGGAGGCGGCCGATGACGCAGAAGGTGGCGCGGATCTTGATCGTGGATGATGATGTGTCTGTCGCCCTGATGCTCCGCGAAGTTCTCGAGGGCGAAGGACACCACGTCACCACGTTCCATACGGGCCGGGACGGGGTTCAGGTCTTTAGCCGGGAGCGATTCGATCTGGTCATGCAGGATGTGAACCTTCCCGGGGGCGTTTCGGGGTATGGCGCCTGTCAGAGCTACAAGTCGATTCGGGATGCGACGGCGGTCATCATGATGACCGGGGAGTTCACGAGCGATCAGGATGAGGCCCTGGCCCGCCGGTTAGGGGCCGACGGTTTCCTGAGAAAGCCCTTCACGCGAGAGCAGCTCCTCCGGGCGGTGGGCGAGGGGCTCAAGGGCCGGGCGGAGTGGCTCGGGGATCGGCCGGTCTTTGCTTGTCGGGTGTGCGATGTCCGCTTTACCGTCTGGGATGCGATTTCCCACGTGGAGAGTTTCCCGGTCTACTGTCCCAATTGCGGCCAGGTGACCCAGGTGAAGCCAGAAGAACTCGCCTGGGAAACCGCCGACGAGCGCCGAGGCCCCCAGGGGCCCGAGGCACGGCGCATCCTGGTGGTGGAGGATGATGAGCTCTTTCGCCGGTTCCTCACGGATCTCTTGACGAAGGCCGGCCATGTGGTCCTTGGAGCGAAGAACGGCAAGGAGGGTTTCCAGTTCTGTCAGCAGTGGAGGCCAGAGCTGGTGGTCGCGGACCTGCTCCTCCCCGAGGTGGATGGGATCACGATGTGCCGGCAGATCCGGGAAAGCCCTCGGACGGCGCAGACTCCTATTATGGTCCTCACCGCCTTCCAAAGCGACGCCTCCAGGGAGGAGGCGCGGAAGATGGGAGCCACCTACCTCACGAAACCCATCGAGCCCCGGAATCTCCTGGACACCGTGGCCCGGATCGTCAGTCGCTAACGCGCTAGAAGGCTAGGTCCTGGCATCCCAGCATCCGAGCAGGATTGCGAAAGGGGTTGACGGGCTCGTTTTCCCCTGGGGATAATAGGCGAGGTGTTAGAGGGAGGGAAGCATAGTCAAAATGAATGAGCGGTTCCGCGTGCGGTTTGCCCCGTCGCCGACCGGCTATCTCCACGTGGGGGGGGCACGGACGGCCCTATATAACTGGCTCTTCGCCCGGCATCACGGCGGGGTTTTTCTCCTGCGGATCGAGGACACCGACGTCGACCGCTCGACGGAAGAGTCGGTCGAAGCGATCGTGGAGAGCCTGAAGTGGCTCGGGCTGGATTTGGACGAGGCGCCCTATCGCCAGGCGGAGCG
This sequence comes from Candidatus Methylomirabilota bacterium, assembly GCA_022615475.1. Lineage (GTDB taxonomy): Bacteria > Methylomirabilota > Methylomirabilia > Methylomirabilales > CSP1-5 > CSP1-5. The sequence goes on from JAKEGQ010000255.1 coordinate 2,411, forward strand.
GCTCTCGATCTATCGAGAGTATGCCGAGCGGCTCCTCAAGGCAGGCAGGGCCTATCGATGCGTCTGCACCCTCGAGGAACTCGAGGAGCGCCGCAGAGCGGCCCTCGCGGCGGGGCGCTCCCCTCACTATGACGGCCGATGTCGGGAGCGGCGGGTGGAGCCGGAAAGACCCTGGTCGCTTCGCCTCCGGGTGCGAGATTCCGGGGTGACCGTCGTTGACGACCTCATCCACGGAGAGGTCCGCTTTGACAATGCCGAACTGGATGATTTCATCCTGGTGCGGTCGGACGGCATGCCGACTTATAACTTTGCCGTCGTCGTCGATGACGGCTTGCTGCAGATCACTCACGTGATCCGGGGGGATGATCATCTGTCCAACACCCCGAAGCAGATCCAGGTGTACCATGCCCTGGGCCTTCCCGTGCCCCGATTTGCCCACGTCCCCATGATCCTGGGCCCAGACCGCACGCGCTTGTCCAAACGACACGGAGCGACCTCGGTGCTGG
>JAKEGQ010000048.1 GCA_022615475.1 Candidatus Methylomirabilota bacterium
GGACCGCAATCACCAGTCCGTACCACATCAGCCCCTCCCGGCAGTAGGCAGGGTCAGCCTAGCGGAGGCAGATGACACCCACCCATCCCTCGGCGTCTGCCCGAGGGAAGATAGCCGTTCTCGTGGCAGGGCCTATGCTATCTCCCCTATTTGGCGGCGTCAAGCGTTCAGTGGTCGGAGGGGATCTTGGACGCCTCGGAGGGTTGTTTGGCCATGGGCGGGCTGGCTAGGTTCCTCACAAGCGTCCGGATCAGCCCAAAGAAAGTAACCAACCAGGCCACCAGGGCGATGTAGACGAAATACTGGGGGATGACCGACAGTAGTCCCAATCCGGTGGCCTGGGCCAGTTGGAAGGTACAGGTGGTATACATGCCCAGGGGAAAGACGATGCTCCAGTACTGGGGATCATAACTGAAGGGGAAGCCCATATAGAAGTGGCGCCAGGCGCCCAGGAGCAAGAGGAGGGGGATCCACCAGGTGCCGGTGACCCAGAAGAAGAGGGTGAATCCCTTTAAGAACGGCAGGATCTCCTGGAGGAAGCTCCATCGAGGCGCGCTCACTATGAGGAGGGCTCCCGCCGAGGTGGTGATGGCGATCGCCCCCGTGTTGATCCAGTAGGGCGGGGTCAGCGTGGTCGGCGTCAGGCTGAAGAACATGAAGCGGTAGATGATCAGCGAGATCATCAGGATGTAGAGCATGCACCCGAGCAGGTACATGGACAGCGTGAAGAAGAGGACTCCTCCGGGCGAAGCCCCGACGTGGGGGCTCACCAACGTGCCCAGGACCGAGACCGATTGCGTGGCCACGACCGCCATCAGCCAGCCCCCGTTGAGCCCGGTCTCCAGGCCGGGTTTCTCCTCGATGACCGTCACCGCCGTGAAGAAGGTGTACGTCAACGTGAACCACAGGAACACCCCGAGCACCCACAGCGCGGCAGCCGTGATCGCGTCGCCAGCGACCACCAGAAATTGATTCCCGAGCACGTTCGTTGCGGCCACCACCGCGAAGAAGAAGGGGCCCCGGGCATGGTCAATCAGGTCCGCGAGGAGGCGGGGGAAGTATCGAACCAGGCGAACCCCCGTGAGGAGGGTCAGGATGACATATGCCCCGAGGGTGACCTGAAAGAGGACCCAAGCCACCGCCGGCATGCCCAAGAGATGGGAGGCCGTGGAGAGGATGCCTGTGGCCATCACGAGGGTAAAATAGCTCGGGTGCAGGTCCCTCACGCCTTGCTCGGCCAGATCGCTCAGGTGGGCTCGCCAGCGCATGGCTCGCTTATATATCAAATTTCTTCAGACATGGACAGCGAATAAAGCCCGGAGCGGTAGGGGGTACAACGGCAGGGTACAGAAGGTGCAGGGGGTACAGCAGAGTACGCAAGGTGCAGGGGAGGGCAGGGAGTGCAGGGGGTGCAGGAGTTCAGGTGGTGGGGGGCCAGTCCTCCTGAAAGGGAATCTCGAACTCGACCGTACTGGAGGGATCGAAGACAAGCTCGTGCTCGATCGGGGTCTCGCGGACGATCAGCGTCACCTTTTCGCGCAGCTCCGCCATGATCTCTTGCCGGAGGGACTCATCCTCGGACCCCTCCGCGTCAGAGATCGGGATGAGGGGGAGCCCATCGACGGTGGCGCGCTCCGGGCGGAAGCGATCCAGGCGACAGCCGAACTCGTGCCGTTTGTTCCCCACGATCGAGATGAGCTGGTCGATCTGCATCGCCTCGATGGTCTGCTCGTCGGTATCGCTCCAGTGAATGTCCCCCTCGGCATGGCTATGCCACCAGACCCGGAGGCTGGACAGGTCTCCGCCCTCCTGGGCGCATCGAAGGAGGTGGTCGAGCACCGCCTGGGCGTCGAGTTCGGTGTCCGAGTTCGAGGCCCGCTGGCGAAGGAGAAAGGTGTCGGCGACCAAGAGGTCTTCTCCGAAAGGCTCGACGATGCCCAGGCCGCCGACCTCGAAGGGACAGAGATCGATATACCACTTCAAGCGTTTGAATGCCGTGGCGGCAATGAAGACGCGCGGCATCCTTCCGGGCGGATCCATCATCCCTTCTCCTCGCCCATTAAAGCAAAAAAGAGCGGGGAAGTGAAGATGACTTCCCCGCTCTTTCGGCTCAGGCCTAACAGCCTATGTTAGGTTGCCTTAGCAGTAACCCCCACCGGCTCTGCCGGACGCCGCGCGATCAGCTCGAAGACCAGCGCGACGGCGCAGATCACGGCGCCGGTGAAGAAGGCGTACGTATAGTCCCCGTAGATGTCGAACATCCGGCCGCCGATACGCGGGCCGATGAGCCCCGCCACGCCCCACGCGGTGAAGAGAACACCGTAGTTCGCTCCCACGTTCTTGGTGCCCCAGAAGTCGGCCGCCGTCGAGGCATTCACCGAAAGCTGCGTGCCGTAGCCCCAGTAGATCACGAACACCACGAGAAACAGCCCCGCGACGCTCGCCCCCGCATAAGGCAGCGCGAGCATGCCCAGGATCGAGATGCCGATCATCAAGCGTAACACGTTCAACCGGCCCAGGGCGTCCGACATCCAGCCCGAGAGGATCCGGCCGGAGGCGTTTCCGATCGCTCCGACGAAGATGGCGGTCGTGGCGATTTCAATCGCGTGTCCTTGCTGGCGGGCGAACGGGACGAGTTGGCTGATCACCATGAGGCCCGACGCCGTCCCCAGGGCGTAGGCCAGCCACATGAACCACATGGTGGGCGTCTTGATCGCCTCGCTGGGAGGGTACTCATGTTTCGAGGCGGCGACCTTGGTCGCGGGAGCGGGAACCCACCCTTCGGGCTTGTAGCCGGCAGGGGGATTCTGGAGTAGCCATGTCGCGACCATCCCCATGGCGAAGAAGATGATCCCGAAGACGAAGAAGGTGGTCCGCCACCCGTAGGTCGGGATCAGCCAGTTGCCGCCCAGCGGGCCGAAGATGGCCGAGCCGCCGCCATACCCCGCGACGGCCAGCCCGACCGCCAGGCCGCGCCGGTCGGGGAACCACTTGGACATGACGGGGATCGGGGTGGCGTATCCAAAGCCCTGGCCGGTGGCCGCGACGACGCCCAGCCAGAACACGATCCAGCCGATGCTGGTCGTGTACCCGGCCATGAAGAACCCGATCGCATTGAGGGTGGCGCCGATGAACGAGACCTTGGTCGGGCCGAGCTTATCCTGCATCCGGCCACCTATGATGAAGGTGATCCCGAATACCGCGACCAGGACCATGAATACGATCGAGACGTCCGCCCGTTTCCATCCGAACTCCTTCTCGATCGGCGCGACGAAAATACTCCAGGCATACACGGCGCCCAGGGCGAGGTTCATCGAGAGCCCCCCCACGATGCGCCACCATCGGTTGAGTCCTTGGCTCATGTCCCCTTCCTCCCCTGACTCCCGGCGAGTGTCGGAACTTCAGGCATCCCGCTCTCGAATCCGGGAAGTTCGGTCACCTGGTTGTGACTTTTTGGCACACATGCTGCCGCCGCCGCGTGCAGTGCTGATCTTTTCCTCTCCCCTTTGTCATAAAACGCTGATTACCCGGGGTTTCGTCACGCCGTCTCGGACGATTTGCCCGCGACCACCCCCCTTCGTGTTAAAATATGAAAGATCAAATCGCCAGCTTGCACGCTGTTTACCAGAATTGCCAATCGGGTGTCAAGCAAAATTTAATGGCGTTTTATTTTCGACAAGGACGTTTCGGCGTGGCCTTCCGGTCCCTCTGCGAGCGATGAATTTTACCCTGACTTTAAAAGCTCGCCGGCACTTCGACGACCGCACCAAGAAGCCCTCCTGTGCCCGACGAAGGTGCCAGCGCTTCAACGGGCCTATGTCGCCCGAACGCCTCTCAGGGGGCGGCGGCCGGGCGACTTTCTCCTTGACAAAGACGGGAGTCTAGATAATAAGCAACAACTGCAAGTCTTTCTCCTGTATCCCCTTCTCCCCACGAAGAGGAGGAGAGAGTGAGCCAGAAAGCGCTGTACAACATCGGCGAGATGCCTCCCCTTGGGACGGTCCCCAAGTCCATGCATGCCTACCTCATCCGTCAGGAGAGGTTCGGCGAGCCGATCAAGGCCTTTCAGGTCGAGCAGGTCGAGGTGCCATCCCTGAAGCCGGATGAAGCCCTGGTTTATGTGATGGCCGCCGGGATCAACTATAACAACGTCTGGGCCGCCCTCGGGA
>JAKEGQ010000256.1 GCA_022615475.1 Candidatus Methylomirabilota bacterium
CCGCTGCTTCTGAAACAGGTCCTGCTGCAGCCGAGCCACCTGCCCGCGCAGCTGGTCCCGGTGCTCGCGCGCCGGCTGAAAGAGGTAGAACCACCAACCGGACACGATGGCCGCGCCAGCCAGCCCCAGCAGGAGATAGACTTGCTTTTTTGGCGTATTGGCAAAAAGTCCTTTGATGTCCATGCTATTCCCCTCGGTGGATCAGCCTGCCACCGTGCAGACGACCTCGAACTTTTTCAGGGGGACCTTTTGAACCTCGGCCTGTTCCGAGACCACCAGTTCCACTTCTCGAATGAGGGGAGCGGTCTTGCCCAGCCGAGTCATAAAATTGGCGATGCCAAAATCGGTAAAGGAGTACCCGCGTAACACGAGCTTGTTTCCGGTCATGGAAATGGAGTTGAGCCAGATTTCATCCGGCAGTTCATCATTCAGCGCCTGCATGAGATGCACCGGAATGCTCTGCGAGGCGAGGAGTGCCTGGATCACCCTGACCCGCTCCTCCAGCAGCTTCTTCTCGGCCTTGTACTGATCGACCTGCTTCGCCACGACCTCGAGCCGTTTGATCTCGGCCTCCATCGAAACGATCTGCCCCTCCAGGCTGCTTGCCTGGCTGGAGACCATCCACCACAGGCCCCCCAAGACCGCGAGGAGGACTAATCCGCCAAGGCCGCTGGCGGTCATCCGCCAGTCGCCACCAGTCGTCGCCCGCCCAGCCTTCGGAAGAAGGTTTACCCTGATCATTTGTCCCCCACCTCCCGCAGGGCAAGGCCCACGCCGACCGACAACTGGGGTGCGATATGCTCCAGGTACTCCGGATCAAACCGCTTGGGGTCCGCCTTGATGCGGCGGAGCGGGTTCGCCATCTCCACCGGGAGGTCCAGGGCCTCGCTCAGGTAGGGGATAAAGCGAGGGAGACGCGCGACGCCGCCGCTGACCAGCATTCGGTGGATGGTACCCGCCGGGGCAGCCGAGCGGAAGAAGTCGATCGAGCGCCGGATGTCGCCGGCCAGCTCCGCGTTGACGAGGTCGATGGCTGGCTGACTATCCGCCCCGCTGTAACCCTCCACGCGGCCCCCGAGTTTCAAGGTCTCCGCCTGCTCATGGCTCACACCCAGCATCTTCTGGATCGACTCGTTGTAGCGGTTTCCCCCGATGACGCTGTCCCGAGTGAAGAGGAGGATCCCACCCCGAAGGATGCTCACCGTCGTCACGGCTGCTCCAACATGCAGCAGGGCTACCACCTCGTCCGGACCGACGTCGTAGGCCGCCTCGTATGCGTTCGCCACGGCGAAGGCATCCACATCCACAACGACCACGTTGAGGCCCGCGGAGGAAGCCACGGTGAGGTATTCACTGATGATATCCTTTTTCACCGCCACGAGGAGGACATCCATCTCCACCGCCCCCGGGGCGCTGCGGAGGATTTCGTAATCCAGGTTCACATCCTCAATCGCAAAGGGGATGTGCTGCTCGGCCTCCCACTGGACCGACTCGGCAAGCTCCTGGGGCTTCATCAGGGGCATCTTGATGGGCTTGATGATGACCGAATGTCCGGAGACCGCCACCGCCACGTCCCGGGCCGTTATCTTGTGCTCGTCGAAGATCTGCTGGAGCGCCGCGATCACGGCCCCGCCGTCCATGATCGCCCCATCCACGATCGCCTCTGGTGGCAGGGGGGCGATGCCCAGGTGGGTCAGCTCGTATTTCCTTCCAGAGCCCTTCAGCTGGACCGTCTTCACCGAGCTGGTCCCGATGTCCACACCCAATAGAGCGCCACCGCGCTTAAACAAGTTTGTCATGGAAAACCCTTTCCTCACCCACAGATGATCTGTCTCCCTTCAAACCCTTAATCAACAAGTGTGAGGCTATTAAGACCTGGCCTCCGGATTTGTCAAGCAAAAAATGGGCCAACTTTGCCCAAGCCCGCGCCCCGCAAGGATTGCGGCCTGTGTTGGCCCTGCGCGCCAACGCGAAGAAGATGGTCTGGCGAATTGCCCGAATGCCTGTACGGTCACGGTGAGGCACCTTATGGCCAGATGTCTCGACAGGAGCCGATGCTCGACAAGGACCCGGGTCGCCATGGGATTTCAGGAGATGCGTCCTCTACAAAAGGGTGCGTCGGACTTTGGGGTTCTCTGTCTCACCACGTCGTCGAAGCGCTCCGCTGGCGCCAGGTCGGGTCAGATCCGCCAACGGGAAGACCCCGCAGTCGGGTCTTACTCTGCGCGCATCGACTCGAGAACGACGGTTTGTGGCCGGCCCCCTCCCCACTGCACCGTCACCCTGACCCGGGCCAGGCGGTTCGGCGGATTCGTCCCCGGCTCGAGCGTGATGGTCCATGTCCGGTTGTACTGGACGTCGTCCACACCCGGCGTGATGTCGGGAACATCGGCCCCATTGACGGGAAAAGCGGCCGGGAAGGGCTGGTTCTTCAACTGCTCCATCATCGCCTGGGCGTATGATGTCGCCCGTGACTGGCCACCGCTTGCGGTCACATCCACGTAGCCGATGGGGAAGGCGCTCACGAGGGCCAAGAGCCCCACAGCCAGGATCGCCGCCGCGATCAGAACTTCGATGAGGGTAAGGCCTTGGTGATCATTGACGCGTCTCATCGTCACTCTCCTATCCCTCGGACCACTGGCCGCGCATGTAGATGATCCCCATGGGTGTCCCCGGAGGGAGCTGGGTGTCAAACATGGTATCGTAGCTCCACCAGCGGTTGGGTGGGGTCCGGTACGTCGTCCCGTTGTCGAACGGCGCCTTCGCCTTCATGCTGTGCCAGAGCGAGACGATCGAGCCACTGTAGGTAAAGTTGGTGCTCGACGTCGGATACGGGGCCCCCTGTCTCCAGTCCTCCAGGAGACGGAAGATGTTCTCGAAGTACCCGTTCGTACTGTTGTCGTCGTTCAAGATCGCTTCGGCGTGGGGCCCGAGCATGACGGCGGCGTTCACCGTGGTGTCGGCGGCGGGCCGTTTTGTGTAATCCTCATTGCCCTTCTTATCGTAATTCTTTTTTTCCCAATTGTTGGAGAGGACGTAGATCGCATCGCCCATGATGGCGGCCGGGACCTTGTTCTTGGTGTTGTAATCCCCCATGATGTAGATGGGGTTTTCGGAGGCGATGGTGAGCCCCTGCTTCGGCAGCTCGGAACCGTTCTTCAGCCGAATCCCCCTATCGCTGCCATCCCGATGGGCCCACAGGATGCCGTTGGCCGGCATCACACCGCAGTCTTTCATCTTTCCGATGTCGATCTCGGTGACCTTGATGTCCTTCTGCTCGCGGGGATCGTAGAACTCTTGGCTAGTGATCGTCTTGTTAGAGCAGCCCTTGGCATCCAGGTCTATCGTGTTGCCCATCTTATCTTTGACGATTCCGTTTTCGATCCGGATATCGGCATCGTAATAGATCTTGGCATCCTTCATCTCCGGGCTATCGCCGACCACGCCCTTCTCGATGATCTGATGGGCAGATACATCCGGTTTTGTCGGATCGTAGAAGTCTGAAGGGATCGGGGGGATGATCTCATTGACCCCGTGGGCACTGTCCTTCACCGTCCCGCCGAAGACATCCAGCGCCTTCTGGGCCCATTCCGCCTCCGACCAGCCCCCGCCGAACCCCACCTTGGAGTCGTGGTCAAAGTTCAGCTTCTGGTAGACCCCGCCGGCATCCTTGATCTTGGGATCGTTCGCCCGATCTCCCGGCCCCTCGGGCTTGGTGTAGCGGAGAATCTTGCCGGCGGATGTCATCTTGCCGTCGAATTTCAGATCGGTCCATTCCTTCAAGTAGAGATCGCTATTCGCATGGACCCGCCCGGTGATTTTCGCCGCCGGGGAAGGGGTGATCTCCAGGTCCACCCCTCGGCCGTTAAAGATGGCGAACTGGAAGAGGGGGACCTGCACGTAGTTGACGCGTTGGGTGAGCCGGGCATGGCTCCCACGGGGGCCAGCCACCGTGGCCGTAACCTCGTAGGCCGTGGCAAGCGCGTTGAGGCCGGCGTAGGGACCACTGTCGAGGGTAGTAGGATAAGGGGTCGGCCTGATCCGCCGCACCTGAAAGGCGCTGAATGTGTAGTTCGGATCGGTGAGCGCCGCCGGGGTGATCTTGGCAAGGTCGGCATCCGTGGCATTCGGATTCGCCCCCAGGGTGGTCTTCAGCCCCTGCAGCCCCGATTCGACGCCGGCCTCGGCCGCGTAAAAGGCCGCCGTGTGATTTCGATAATTGGCCGCAATGGTATCCTCGGTCCGGGCGGTGGTCAGGAAGGCGAGCCCGAGGACCGACAGGACCGTCAGTACCAGCAACGCAACGACCAGCACCACCCCTCGCTGGTCTTTCATTGATTCGATCGTTTGCCCGTGCATCGCTGTTCTCCTCATCTCGCTTATCAAAGATTCCTTGGTCGGATATCCGAGATGATGGTGAAGGCCTGCTGCCTCCACGCGCCCGGCGGCGATTGCACCCCCACG
>JAKEGQ010000049.1 GCA_022615475.1 Candidatus Methylomirabilota bacterium
ACGGTCTTCAGATACTCGATCATGAGCTGAACCGCGGCCACCCATTGAAACTCACTGACCAGTTTCAGGAGGCTCGGACCGATATTCCCGAGGCACGGCTTGGCGTTCCACACGTGAGGGTGATCATAGTAGCCATGTGCCCGGGTCAGGTTCTTGACGGCCACCTCGCCATTATAGCGGATGTCAAGGTGGAAGGATCCAAGGCGGTACCGCTTCCCCGCGACGACCGTATCGATCGTATCCGTAAAGACGGACAGCCGGTCCCGGTGGACCTCGACATCTCGCACTTCGGGGATCCCGAGCAACGATTCGATGTCGCGCCCCAGTGCCTCCTCCGATTGCTCCATATCCTTGAGCGTCTCGAGCATGCGGAGCCGCTCCCGGCAGCTGTTCAGGAGACGGGTTTGCGACCCCATGTGCCGGGAGATCTCCTTCAGGTTCTCCTCCTTCACCGCGATCCGCTTCTGAATGACATTCTCGTCCTCGACTCCCGCCTCTGGATCCTCCGTCCCCCGCCCGTCTCCCCGGGCGTGGTGGTGGTCCAGAGTGAGGAGGGCCGTGGTGTGACTCAAGCGGTTGAGGATGATCTGCACCCGATGGGGGAGGCCTCCGCTCCCGAGGGAAAGCACCCCGGATAGTCCCCCGAGGCACAAGTCGAGGGTCTTCCGCAAGAGGAGCGGCACCAGCTCTTCGCGTTGCCTTTGGAGATCAAAGAGGAGATAGATGTTCTCTCCAAGAATCCCGGCGATAGCGTGACCCTGGTGATCGCATTTCAGGACCCCCTGGGAGAAGAGGGTGCCTGGAACCAGGGCTCGCTCCGTTCCAGGCGTCAGCCTCCAGGAAAAGACCGCAGGGATCTGGACGCGGGGGATGATGGGCCAGAGGCTGAACCAGTGGGGGCGGGCCGGCAGGGCGAAGATGTGCAGGTACAGGCCCCCGCCCCGCCGTGGAGGGGAGAGGTGACTTGCCGGGGCGTAGGCATGAATGGGACTGCCAAGGGCCACCCCGTACTCCTCGAGGACGGGCCCGAGCAGGCTCGATACCGCTCCGTGGCGCCGGTCGTTGGATGGCGGACGGCTTATCGGGTCCACGCATCTCTCCTCGCCGTTTCCCAGGTGCTGCCCTGATTTCTAGCACAGGAGAGCTGCTGGAAAAAGGAAAAAGGCAGAATACGTCCATCCAGCCGCCCGTCAGAGTCGCAGGGGGACGGTCCCGCGGACTAGCGCCGGGGCAGGGGAATAGTGAAACAAGCATAGATAATTATGAGTCATATAGAATGAGGCCTTGTGTCAGACAAGAGCCATGATGGGCCAAAAATGTTACGGAAAGGTATCTTGGCAAAGTTCTTGCATTAAGAAAAATGGGTAAGTTACGACAGACACCAATCACGAAAACCTAGCCGCTCGAAAGGATAACTGAACCATGGTCCTCACAGATGTCATCACCGTCGTGTCGCTCTTATCCCTCGGCGGCATTATCGGGCTTGCCGGGTTCCGCCGTCTCTTCCGACTGGATCGTCTGCGCTGGGAGTACATCCGGCAAAACGCGTGTCGCTGGCACCGCTGGCAGGTGACCGAGGGCGGGACCTCGCTGATCTGTGCTCTCTGTGGGAAGCGGAGCCGCCGGCTCAATCCCCCTCCGGAATTCCCTCCTGAAATGATGTAATCATCGGGGAACGTCTCCCCACGGCCTCCCCCTTGCCACGTTCGGTTCGGTTCACGGGACCCGTTCGACCCTTCCCCACGCGGGCATGCTCTAGCTCCGCCCCCCCCCAAACGCTTGGAAACGCAGGGAGGATCAAGCATCTATTTTTGCTTGACAAAACCAGAATAAAACACTATTTTACGATTCTGTTCCCAGACTAAAGCCTTTCGCGTTCCACGCAGGCTGCTCTTCGGTAAAATGGGTTTATACATTTCCCTTGACAGGGGGAAGTTGAATCTGGTAGGAGAGTCTAACCATAAAATCCTCCCTGGAAGTTGCGTGCACTGAGAGAGGATGATCTCCGTAAGAGAGAAAAGGGGGTGGTCGCCGCCGAACATCGAGGGTAAGGGAGCGGGCCCAGCGTCTTAAGATATGGCTTAGAGGGGAGCATGGTTTAGCCTCCCTTCTTATGAGGAGGGCGCAAATGGCAGATGAGCGACTTCCGAACCGGGTACTATTTCCGATCCTGGGAACCCTCATGAACCTCTGTATGGGGAACCTCTATGCCTGGAGCGTGTTCCGCATCCCCTTGCAGAAGCTGTACGGCTGGTCCGCCTTCGAGGCGACTGTGCCGTTCGCCCTTTCGATCGCGTTCTTCTCGGTCGGGTTGATCGTTGCCGGGCGTATCCAGGATAAGATTGGCCCCAGGATGGTGGCAATGGTCGGGGGTATCCTCGTCGGGATCGGGTTTCTCCTGTCGGGTCCCATGGGGGGCACCCTCACGGGCCTCTACATCGCCTTTGGCGTCATCGCCGGCCTCGGCCTCGGCGCGGCCTACGTGACCCCGCTGGCGGTCACCATCAAGTGGTGGCCTGACAAGCGGGGCCTGATGACTGGGATAGTCGTGATGGGGTTCGGCGCGGGCGCCATCATCGGTGGCATCGGCGGACCGCTGCTGATCGCAAACGTGGGCGTCTCGACGACGTTCGTGATCTTTGGGCTCCTCTTCGGGGGCGTTATTACCTTCTGTGGGGCGCTTCTTAAGAATCCCCCCCCTGGTTACAAGCCGGCAGGTTGGTCGCCCCCCGCCCCGGCTCCTGGGGCAAAGGTGACGAGGGCCGACTTCACGGTGGGTGAGATGGTCGGGACCCTGCCGTTCTGGCTCCTGTGGACCGAGTACTTGATCTCCGCAGGGGTTGGGCTTATCGTCATCTCGCAAGCCTCCCCGATCGGCCAGGAGGTGGCGGGGCTGACGCCGGTCGTCGCGGGAGGGGCATTGACGATGCTGGCCGTCTTTAACGGGTTAGGACGGCCGGGCTTCGGCTGGATTTCGGATGCGATCGGGCGCAAGAACGCGCTGGCCCTGATCTTCGCCATGCACCTTGTGTCTCTGCTGTTCATCCTCCCGAACGCGACGACATTCGCCACGTACGCCTTGGGGGTCTGCCTGGTAGGATTCGCCTTCGGCGGCACCCTGGCCCTCATGCCGGCCTTCACCTCCGACTTCTTCGGGACCAAGAACCTGGGGATCAACTACGGTGCGGTCTTCACCGCCTATGGCGTGGCCGGCGGTGTGTTGAGTCTCTTTGCCATCCAGGTTCGGGTCGCGGCTGGCGACTGGAAGACCGCCTTCTGGTACTTGGTTATCGCATGCGTCGTTGGGCTCGCCTTGACCTTCATCACCAAGGCACCGGCGGCGAGGGAAGCTGAGGCAAAGGCGTAAGGCACGTCTCCTGGAAATCGAGCGTGTTCGGATAAGAGGCTCGCCGAAAGGTGAGCCTCTTATTGTCTCTTGACGGCTCCCCACGAGCGAGGTGTCAGGATGAGTCAGAAAGTCCTCTACGACATCGGCGAGATGCCCCCCCTGGGGACGGTCCCCCAGTCCATGCACGCCTACCTCATCCGTCAGGACAGGTTCGGCGAGCCGATCAAGGCCTTTCGGGTCGAGCAGGTCGAGGTGCCATCCCTGAAGCCGGATGAAGCCCTGGTTTATGTGATGGCCGCCGGGATCAACTATAACAACGTCTGGGCCGCCCTCGGGA
>JAKEGQ010000050.1 GCA_022615475.1 Candidatus Methylomirabilota bacterium
AGTTGGTGATCATCATCATCCTGCTTGGCGTCCTGGCCGCCATCGCCATCCCGAGGTATGTGGACCTGCGGGACCAGGCGCTCCGGGCGTCTGCCCAGGCGACCCTCGATGCGGGGCGGGCAGCCGTCCAGCTCGACTTCGCCGACCAGGTCCTGAACACGGGGGCCTACACCGCCGCCATTGGTGACGGCACAGCGAACGGCGCCGTATTCGTGGCCGGCGACGTGACCGACCTGGAAACCGAGCTGGCGTCGAGCCCCAACTATCCGCCGGCCGGCCCGTACAATAGCCCGGCTGGTTCGGGCTTCCGCTGGTGGATGGTGACCAAGGGCAGCGCCACAGCGCCAGTGCAGCCGCCAGTCATCGACGCCGGCCTCGACACCACGTGCGTCGCGGGCGATGCGTGGACAGGTGCCAATGACGATTGCAAGGTGAGCCGGCTGTAGGCTCGCGATCAAAGAGAATAAGGTAAGCGGAGGGAGGTTTATCGCAATCCCTCCGCTTATTTTTTTGGCGTGCGAGACCGTCCCAGCACGCGGCGGAGGAACTGGCCGGTAAACGAGCGCTCGACCTCGGCCACCTGCTCGGGGGTGCCGGAGGCGACGACGAAGCCCCCTTCATCCCCCCCTTCAGGTCCCAGGTCGATGATCCAGTCAGCCGTCTTGATCACCTCGAGGTTGTGTTCGATGACGAGCACCGTGTTGCCCGCATCGGCCAGGCGATGGAGGACCTCGAGGAGCTGGCGGATGTCGTGGAAGTGGAGCCCGGTGGTCGGCTCGTCGAGCAGATACAGGGTCCGGCCGGTCCCCCGCCGCGAAAGCTCCCGGGACAGCTTGACCCGCTGCGCCTCGCCGCCCGAAAGCGTCGTGGCGGACTGACCCAGCTTGATGTACCCAAGCCCCACGTCCGCGATCGTCTGAAGCTTCTCCCTGATCCGGGGGACATGCTGGAAGAAATCGAGCGCCTCTGACACCGTCATATCCAGCACGTAGGCGATGCTCTTGCCCTTGTACTGGATCTCGAGGGTCTCCCGGTTGTAGCGCGCCCCCCGGCAGACATCGCAGGTCACATGGATATCGGGGAGGAAGTGCATCTCGATCCGGATGATCCCATCCCCCTCGCAGGCCTCGCACCGCCCTCCCTTCACATTGAAGCTGAACCGCCCCGGCCGGTACCCTCGCATCCGCGCGTCCGGTGTCAAGGCATAGAGATCTCGAATAAGGCCGAATACCCCGGTATATGTCGCGGGGTTCGAGCGGGGTGTCCGACCGATTGGCGACTGATCGATGTCAATCACCTTGTCTATGTGTTCGATCCCCAAGATCTTGTCATGGGCCCCCGGGCGCTCCCTCGAGCCGTATAGATGCAGAGAGAGGGCCCGCTTCAGGATATCGGTGACCAAGGTGCTCTTTCCAGAGCCCGAGACGCCCGTAACGCAGGTGAAGAGGCCCAGGGGGACCTCGACCTCGATCTTTTTGAGATTGTGCTCCCGGGCACCCGCGATGGTCAGGTAGATCCCGGTGGGCGGGCGACGCACCCGGGGCACCGGGATCTCGAGCTCCCGCGCCAGATAGCGTCCGGTGAGCGACGCCTTGCAGGCAATGATGTCACGCGGCGTGCCGCACGCGACCACCCGACCGCCCGAGACCCCGGCCCCCGGACCGAGATCGATGACAAACTCGGCGTTCTGGATCGTCTCTTCATCATGCTCGACGACGATTACCGTGTTCCCGAGGTCCCGGAGCCGCTTGAGGGTGCTGAGCAGGCGGATGTGATCGCGCTGGTGGAGCCCGATGCTGGGCTCGTCCAGAATATAGAGGACCCCGACCAGGCTCGAGCCGATCTGGGTCGCCAGGCGGATCCGTTGTGCCTCTCCCCCGGCCAGTGTTGCCGCCGTCCGGTCGAGCGTCAGATAATCCAGACCCACGTTGACCAGGAACCCCAGCCTTTCACGAACCTCCTTCAGGATCCTCCGGGCAATCTCCTGGTCCTTCTCACTCAAGTGGACGTCATTAAAGAACCTCAGGGCCTCCTTCACCGAAAGCCGGGTGACCTCCGCGATGCTCAGGCCAGCTACCTTGATCGCTAACGATTCCGGCCGAAGGCGCGTCCCCTGGCAGGTCGGGCAGGGCCTGAGCGTCGCCAGGCGGTCCACATAGGTCTCGATCTGCTCCCGCACCCGGGCGGACTCGGTAAACTTGTAGCGGCGGTCGAGCGACTGCACGCTCGCCCCGAAGAAGTCCGGGTCCAGGTCCCGGTCGATGCGCGCATCGAGCGCAGTCCCCAATCCGCCGCACGAAGGGCAGGCCCCGTGCGGGTTGTTGAACGAGAAGATCCGGGGGCTGACCTCGGGGTAGCTGACGCCGCAGTCGATGCACGCGAGCCGCTCGGAGAAGGTGTGGTCCTTTTCTTGCTCCCCCAGCACGTTCACGATGACAATCCCCTCGCCGAGACGCAGGGCAGCCTCGAGGGAATCAGCCAGCCGGCGCCGCAGATCCGGCCGGATGACGAGCCGATCGACGACGACCTCAATGGTATGCTTCTTGTTCTTGTCGAGGGCGATCTCCTCATCCAGATCCCGAACCCGGCCATTGACCCGGGCCCGGGCGTATCCCTCGCGCCGCATCTGGGCAAAGATGTGCCGGTACTCCCCCTTCCGTCCCCGAACCACAGGGGCGAGTACCTGGAAGCGTGTCCCCTCGGGCAGATTGAGGACTTGATCCACGATCTGCCCGACCGTCTGCGAGGTGATGGCCTTGCCGCACTGGTAACAGGTCGGCTTGCCCACCCGGGCGAACAGCAGCCGGAGGTAGTCATAGATCTCGGTCACGGTCGCCACGGTGGAACGAGGGTTCTTGCTGGTGGTCTTCTGTTCGATGGAGATGGCGGGAGAGAGGCCCTCGATCAGGTCCACATCGGGTTTATCCATCTGCTCGAGGAACTGCCGGGCGTACGCCGAGAGGGACTCGACATACCGGCGCTGCCCCTCGGCATAGATGGTATCAAACGCCAGGGAGGACTTCCCCGATCCCGACACCCCGGTGATCACGATGAGCTTGCCGCGGGGGATCTCGAGATCGATCGATTTGAGGTTATGCTCGCGGGCCCCTCGGATGATGATGGCTTCCGCTGCCATGTCCTTCTCCTGGGTAGAGGTCGATCTTGTATTATACCCGACTTTTTTGTGCAGGCAAGACGGCTCTCGGGTGAATAGTGGTGCAGAGTTGAGAGTTCAGGGTCACGGAGGTATAGCTCTCAGCGGATAGCTGACTGCTGACAGCCGACAGCCAGGTGTTCCCCGTCGTCGGTCATCGGTCGTCGGTCATCGAGACCGAAGGGCAGCGAAGGCCGGGTCGTTGGCTGCCCTTGCCCCAAGGTCCCTGTCGAGTTCTATTGCACGGGCGAGGGCAGCATGCGCACCGTTCCGGCCGCCAGCCAGGACCCGCAAGCGGGCCACGCTGTACCAGAGGGTTCCGGAGTTCGGCTGGATGGCGACGGCCGCTTCGTACATTTCGAGGGCTTCTTTCCTGCGGCCGGCCGCTTCGTAGAGGCTGCCCAGATTGATATAGGGCTTTGCGTCCTTACGGCCCAGTGTCTCCTTGGC
The DNA here is from genome assembly GCA_022615475.1 of Candidatus Methylomirabilota bacterium. Classification (GTDB taxonomy): domain Bacteria; phylum Methylomirabilota; class Methylomirabilia; order Methylomirabilales; family CSP1-5; genus CSP1-5. Next base: position 3,605 of record JAKEGQ010000050.1, read on the forward strand.
CCGAAGGAACAGTGCCTCGGCCTCGGCGATCCGTCCCTCTTGAGCGGCGAGGATCCCGAGATTGTTGAGGGCGTGGGGGAAATTCGGATTGATGGCCGTAGCCTGCAGGAACATCTCTTTGGCCTTGGACATTTCCCCCATTCTGAGATAGGCACTTCCGATCGCCCAGTACGCGATCTCCGACTTGGGGTGGATCCGCAAGATCTCCTCCGTCTCCCGGATCGCCTCGTGGTACCTCCCCATCAGCGAAAAGATCTGGGCCCGCTTATAGTGAGCCAGATAGTAGTGGGGATTCCATGCGAGACTTCGCTCGAGCCTGCTCAGGCTCGCCTCCATCCGTCCGTCTCGGAGTTCGTCTTGGGCGAGAAAGTAGTGCACCTCTCCGGCCAAGGGGCGGAGGACATACTGAAAATAGACGAGGCCCGCGATGAGGAGCCCGGGAACGACGGTGGTGAGGCGAACCGGCCTCGTTCGCTCGACCTGCCCGGCATCACGATCCATCCCGTCGAGCATCCCGAGCAGGATGGCGACATTGACGGCCGACTCGGGGACATGCGCGATGTAGAAGAAATTACCGTAGGCGGCAGCTGCAGCCAGTCCGCCCAGGACGCCCGCGAGGACTTCCCGCCTCACGTGAGGGCGACCGGCGAGATGTAAGCCGAGCCGGACCACCCTGATCACGAGCCAGAGGCAGGCGAGCAGGCCGAGCGGTCCGAGCTCCGCCCATAGGTTGAGATACTCATTGTGAGGATGCTCGACCTGCACACCGGGGTTTCGGTAGATGAACGGGGATCGATATGGGACGAATGCCAGGGCGAAATTGCCCACCCCGACCCCCGTCCAGATGTGATCCCGGATCAGCCGGACCGTCCCCTCCCAGAAGGCCCAGCGCAACTGAAGGCTATCTGACCCTGGATCGAACGTACTCACCACCCGCTCTCCGAAAGAGATGTGGTCGGGCAGACACACGGGCCAGAGAGCGACAGCGAGCAGGCAGGCGGAACCGAGGAGGACGAGCGGAGCAATCTGCGACCGGAGAGGGGCACTCCAGAAGGTGCCGGACCGCCGCTCCGGTGGGAAGAACACCCGGACGAGAATCCACAGGCCGATCCAAACGCTGACCCAGGCCCCTCGGACCATCGAATGGATGAGAAACGCTGTGGAGAGAAAGAGGGTCGTCCCGTAGACGGCCTTCTCCCAGCTCCGGGATGAGGCAAGATAGAACGCCATGCCGAGGGGGATAACCGTGAGGAGGTAGGCTGCGGCGTAGTTGGTATTGCCGAAGAGTCGGTAGATCATCTCTATCGGGCCACCGAGCGTCAAGGGCAGTCCGATCGTGCAGCCGAAAAGGGAGACGCCGCTCACGACGAGCAGGGTCAGGAGAAGGTACCGGATGAGCGTCTCCTGCCGATCGGGGTGAAAGGCGTAGGCCACCGTGAGGTAGAGGAGAAACAGGAAGAGCAAGAAGGCTATCCGCTGAACGCCGTAATAGAGGTTGAGCGCCTGCAGGAGCGAGAGTCCTGAGACGAGCAGCAGAGTGAACAGGGGGGCGGCCAGCCTTGGCAGGGGGAGGAATGGGCGACCACATCCTCCCCACAGCCAAAGGAACGCCGCGACCGGCGCCAAGAGCCCGAGGAGGGCCCACTTCAGTGATGCGGGGGCAAGAACAGAATACGTCAGGGGGACGGCCGCGATCAGCACCCCGAGGGTGATGTCGAGCGCACGGCACCCCAAGCCTCCTCCCCGACCGCTCGTTGCGATCGCGGGACTCGATTGCACATCGCCAGTGA
>JAKEGQ010000257.1 GCA_022615475.1 Candidatus Methylomirabilota bacterium
CATCTCCACGTGGGGGGAGCGCGGACGGCCCTGTACAATTGGCTCTTCGCCCGACATCACGGCGGGGTTTTTCTCCTGCGGATCGAGGACACGGATGCCGACCGCTCGTCGGAAGAGTCGGTCGAGGCGATCGTGGAGAGCCTGAAGTGGCTCGGGCTGGACTGGGACGAGGCGCCCTATCGTCAGGCGGACCGGCTTTCGATCTATCGGGAGTATGCCGAGCGGCTCCTCAAGGCAGGCCGGGCCTATCGATGCATCTGCACCCCCGAGGAGCTCGAGGAGCGTCGCAGGGCGGCCCTCACGGCGGGGCGTTCCCCTCGCTATGATGGCCGATGCCGAGATCGGCGAGAGGAGCCGGGAGGACGGTGGTCGCTTCGCCTCCGGGTGCGGGATGCAGGGACGACCGTCGTTGAGGACCTGATCCATGGAGAGGTCCGCTTTGACAATGCCGAACTGGATGATTTTATCCTGATGCGATCGGACGGAGTGCCGACGTATAACTTTGCCGTCGTCGTCGATGACGGCTTGCTGCAGATCACGCACGTGATCCGGGGGGATGATCATCTGTCCAACACGCCGAAGCAGACCCAGGTCTACTATGCCCTGGACCTTCCCCTGCCCCGATTTGCCCACATCCCCATGATCCTGGGCCCGGACCGCACGCGCCTGTCCAAGCGACACGGGGCGACCTCGGTGCTGGCGTATCGAGACCTGGGGTATCTCCCCCAAGCGATGGTGAATTATCTTGTCCGCCTGGGCTGGTCTCACGGCGATCAGGAGATCTTCAGTCGAGAAGAGCTCATTCGCTATTTCGATATCGGGCAGGTGGGCCATGCCGCGGCCATCTTCGATCAGGCCAAGCTCGACTGGCTGAACGCCCATTACCTCCGGGAAGCGGATCCGAAGTGGTTGGCGGACCTCCTCCTCCCTTTCTATGAGCAGGCGGGGGTCCCTCCGGGCGAGATCGAGGCCAAGGCGGGCGCGTGGTCGGGCTCGGGCAAGGGAGGGACCTTTGGCGAGGCGGTCATCCGTACGTTTCGAGAGCGGGCCAAGACGCTCAGGGAACTTGCCGAGAGCTCCCGTTTCCTCTTCCGGGTCCCCATCGATTATGATCCCCAGGCTGTGGAGAAGCATCTTCGACCTCAGGCGCTGACGTACCTCCGTGAGCTTCACGGCAGGCTCCAGGCGACGAGCCCCTTTGACGCCGCAACCCTCGAAAGGCTCTACCGAGATTTCGCGGCCGAGCGCGGACTCAAACTGGGAGACGTGGCCCAGCCCACCCGCGTCGCCGTGACCGGTGGCTCGGTAAGCCCCCCGCTGTTTCTTGTGATGGAGCTGGTAGGCCGCGATCTCTGCCTGGAGCGGCTTGCGGCGGTTCTGGAGCGGGGTGCCGCGTAGGGCGGCTTTCCGGGAGAGAGGAGGATCGGTGTGGGTCTACAAGAGGTGCTCAACAATCTCCGGGGAGAGCTCAGTGCGCTGGAACGGGAGTTCAGGGTCGACATCCCGCAGAAGATCGAGGAGGCACGCCTCCTCGGGGATCTCACCGAGAATGCGGAGTACCACGCAATCAAAGAGCGACAGGGATTCGTCCAGGCGAGGATTGTCTCTTTGAAGCAGCGGATCGCGTCGCTCTCTGCCATCGATCCCCGGTCCGTCCCCCAGGATCGCGTGGGATTCGGCTCAATCGTCCACCTTCGCGATACAGAGAACGGCGGCGAGCGGGTGGTCAAGCTCGTGGCACCCGAGGAGAGTAACGGCGAGAAGGGATGGGTCTCGATCGCCTCCCCGATCGGGCGGGGTCTGGTCGGACGACGGGAGGGAGATGGGGTACGCATCCAGACCCCCCGGGGTGAGAAGGCCTTCGAGGTGAAAAAATTCATCACGCTGCACGAGCAGGAAGAACCATTTTCGACTTGACTTTCCGGTACCCCTCAGCCATAGTGAGGCCACTCATCGCCCGGATTCGTTGAATCCGGGCTTCTTTTTGGCATTTCCGAATCAGGGAGTCATTGCGGGGTCGGATAACGGTAGTCCGCCTGACTCTGGATCAGGTTGTCGAGGTTCGAGTCCTCGCCCCGCAGCCACAACCCTTCCGTTGCCGGCCCCATCGTCTAGCCTGGCCTAGGACGCCGCCCTCTCAAGGCGGAAACGCGGGTTCGAATCCCGCTGGGGCCACCATTCGACGCGCGGGGAAAGCTTTCTGGTGGGGGCTTTCCCCGCATGCATGTCCTGACACCATTCACGTCTACATCCTCCGTTGCGCGGACGGCAGCTTGCCATGTCGGATTCACAGAGGATCTCAAAGGCCGAGAAGATGTGCACAACAACGGCCGAGGAGAGGCCATTCGGCGGGAACGGCAGCTCATGCGGTGGAGTCACACCGACGAGAAGAAGGCTTTGATCACCAACGGACTAACTGTTGAAGGGGGAAAGGAAGAGGGCGCGATATGCCTCAATCTGTTCAACGATCTTGGGAAACACGTCCAACCATGGGCCTTCGGTCCCCTCAACAACTTGGAGCCCGAGCGTGTACCAGCCACGCTTGCCTGGATCCTCTTCACACCACCGGACCTGGACCCCAAAGTAGATAGATCCCTCCGTCGCCCCAGGGAATAGGAGCGAAAGGGTCAGCGTCGTCTCTGGGGAGAATTGCTGGGGAACACCCACGCGCAGCCCGCTCTTGCTAATGTCCATTATGGCCACATCAACGGGAGGACCCCCCTCCACGCGGATCGTCGCCGCAACGCCGAGCAGATCGACCGTATTCAGACGGTGTCGTTCCTCCTTCCGCCACTGATAACTGAGACAGCCGGAGTGGTCATAGACCCTGGCAGCCGTCGCGAAGAAAGCCATAACCACCGTGGCCTCTTGCTTGATTCTCTTGAGCTCGGTCAGAGCGGCTTTAGCCTTCTTCTGGGCGGGCGTCAACCGGGCGTCCGCGAACTCAGCGCACAGACTGAGGAACTGTGACGTGGCCTCCGGGTCTCCCTTCTGCGTAAGGTACCACTCCGCCTCGGTCTCAAAGAGCTCGGCCATGGTGACATTGCCATTGGACAGCGCCTCTTGGTAGTCGGCCACAATGGCGGAGGCCTTTTGCTCCTTCCAGCGCTCGACGGCCTGATCCTTCAGCGATAAGTATTCCATGATCTGCGAGAGCTTGTGCATCGCCGCGCGGGCCTGATCTGCTAAATGCTCCGGTCGAGACTGGAGGATCTCCTTGAGTTCCCGTTCCTTTTCAACCACTTTGGTGCGAAAGGTGTTCATGACCTCATCCGTCTCTTGGACGAGCCGCTGCTGATCCTTTCGAATCTTCTCCACGGCCGCGGCCGAAAACGGGCCGTCCTCGGCAGTCACAGAACGGGCTCTATCGACAAACCGTTCGAACAGTTGGAGGATCTGTCGGGTCAAGTTGTTGATGAGATCATCCACGGGTCG
>JAKEGQ010000051.1 GCA_022615475.1 Candidatus Methylomirabilota bacterium
CCGTCAGACCATCGGAGACCTGCTTGGAAATCGCGAGGGCCTTGCTCACATCCTTGAGACCGCCGTCGAGCTGTTTGAGACGTGCGTCCGTGCGCCCGAGATTCGTGTCGAGGAGCCTCAGGTTCGCAATGAGGGACTTGACCTGTGTCATCGCCTCGCCGTATCGACTCCGACAACGTGGAAAGAAGCAGAAGGAATCATCCACGCAAAGCTACCGCTTGTCAACTTCTATCGTGCGGCGCGGTTTGGCCTTGACAGGAAGGATACCTAGCGAGGTAAAAGAGGTACACTGTGAGGTTAGCCTGTACATTCTCGCGCGGATGACACATGGGACGGGTGCTAGGACGTGGTCAGACGGGAATAGGTGAATACAGGGCTCGACAGTTCTGGGCCGCCAACTAGGCCAACGAGGTCATGTCGTGAATCCGCACATTGCCGATCAGGCTGACGCCCATGTTCATTGAGGAAAAATTCATTCAGTTTCTTCACGCGCTTCAGCTGCACCGCAGGCTGCCTCGCGGTACACACTCCCGCGTACACGAAAGTGACCACCAACGTACGCATGAGATCTTTCAAACCTCGACCATCAATGCCTTGCTCGAAGGGGTGTTCGACGGTGACATGACGTATGGCCAGTTGCGTGAACACGGCGACTTCGGTCTCGGCACCTTCAACGCGCTGGACGGGGAGATGATCGCTTTCGACGGCATGTTTTTTCAGATAAAGTCGGATGGCACCGCTTCCCTGGTGGATGACGCCCAGCAGACCCCCTTTGCGGTCGTACAATTCTTTGAGCCGGAAGTTGCACGGGGACTTGATCGAGCAATGGACTATGCGCAGCTCAAAGCCTATCTGCACACTCTGATTCCGAGCACGAACTTCTTCTATGCTATCCGCATCGATGGCCTGTTCACGTACATGAAGACCCGCAGCGTCCCTCGACAAACGAAGCCATATCCGCCGCTGATCGAGATCACGAAGACCCAGCCGGTCTTCGAGTTTTCCGATGTGTCGGGGACTCTCGTGGGATTTTGCTTTCCCGACTATGCCCAAGGCATCAATGTGCCGGGGTATCACCTGCACTTTCTCAGCGAGGACCGGAAGGCAGGCGGCCATATTCTCGACTGTCGAGTGCAACGTGGAACGGTGAGGGTCGAGCATACATCGAACTTCCATATGGAACTTCCCACGCAAGGAACCTTCCTGGGTGCCGACTTGTCGAAGGATCAACGAGAAACACTGCACCGGGCAGAGGAATAAGAAAGAGATGGGTGGCGAGAAACGAGGTTGTTCCGTTCACGTGCGTGGAGGGAACTGTCGTAAACCAGACCTGTCTACATGAACGTAGGAGGATCTACGAGGAATTGAGCGAAGGGAATCAGCAAGAGAATGGAGGAAAGCATGACCGACCAGCGCATGTTCCCGTTGCCATTCCAGCAGGCGTTCGAACACTTCCTGATCAACCCCGTCACGAACTGGGAGCGGTTCTTCAATCCGCAATTCTTTGTCAGCTACAACACGCCGGACGTGGGCGTCGAAAACTACGTTCTCAGCCAAGTCGGCAGTTACGGTAAACAGCTTGGGCGAATGATCGACGTCCTGGACGTGCTCGTCGCCCGCGTTCCGACGGAGGATCTGACACCTCGGGAGCGGCGCGTCCTGGACCAGTTCCGCGATCTCTCCGGGCGTGTCAAGGAGAGCGTCGCCCACTTTCGGGGACCGCGGGATGAGGGCATCACGCTGGGCGATACGGAGCGTTTGATCGACGGATTGGCTTCGCTGGCGCGCTCGAATCCGGCCGCCTATGACAGGATCGTCGATCGGCTTCGGAGCACCATAGGTGAAGCGGGCGGGGGCCAGGGTCAGGCGTGAATCAGTGAAGGGGGGTATGGCGAGATGCGAGATTGTTCCGTTCAGGTGCGAGGACTAGAGCCGCTCGATGGCTCCCTCTCACCGTCTCATCCCGTACGCCTCCAAGAACTCCCCAGGGCTCAGGATGGGAATGCCCCGAAAGGTCTTGAGCTGTCGGAGGTGTTCATCCCCCGTGATCACAACTTCAGCTTTTGCTTCGATGGCACATTCGAGAATGCGGTTATCCGATTCATCCTCAGTGATGAGCCGGATCCTTTCCTGTGGGTGGACGAGCCGGGCGAACTCCTGGATAGCGGCGATGGCCTGACGCGTCTGCGTGCCGGACCATTGAAATTTGCGCATGAGCACCCCTCCAATCTCCTTGAGGATCGAAGGAGAGATGAACAGTTGGAGCGTCTGTGCTCTTCCCAGCGCCACAACTTCCTCGGCGGTGCCGCCGAAGTTGAGCGCAGAGATATACACGTTGCTATCGGCCACCGCCCGCACTACCGCCCTTTCCGGTATGCGTCAATGGCGCTCGTGACCTCCGTCTCTCTCATGCCGAGCTTGCGTACCCGCTGGGCACCGTACTGTCGAAGCTGGGCCCACCGCCGCTCCTGGATATATCGGCGGAGCGCCTCCCGGAACAGCTCGCTCTTGGTTCTGCCCTCATTCTTTGCCACGCGCTCGGCCTCCCGCAGGAGTTCGGGTGGCAGCGAGAGGGACAGGATCTTGGTGGTTCGCATTGTATCCTCCAAGTAATACTTGTTACTACTCAAGTCTAGCCGAACCACAAGTGGGTGTCAAGTGAGTAGTTTAGGCGATACGCTGACGGCACATGGGGTGTAAGATCAGGCACCAGGGGAAATGGCGGCTGACAGCTGGGTTCGCAAGCGCTGTGGAACAGCAAGGAGGGAGACATGGCTGGAAAGAAGATCTTGATGCTCGTCGGTGACTACGTGGAGGATTACGAGGTGATGGTACCCTTCCAGGCTCTGCTCATGGTCGGACACACCGTGCATGCCGTGTGTCCCGGCAAAAAGGCCGGCGAGAAGGTCCGGACGGCGGTGCATGATTTTGAAGGCGACCAGACCTACAGTGAGAAGCGGGGCCACGACTTCGCATTGAATGCGACATTCGAGAGGGTGAAGGCAGAGGAGTATGATGCCCTGGTGATCCCCGGCGGGCGGGCCCCAGAATACATCCGCTTGAACGACGGCGTCCTCAAAATCGTCCGTCACTTCGCCGAGGCGCAGAAGCCTATCGCGTCCATCTGCCACGGGGTACAGGTCCTGGCGGCGGCCGGGGTGCTTAACGGCAGACGATGCACCGGCTACCCGGCTGTCGGGCCGGAGGTCAAGAGCGCCGGCGGCAAGTGGGTGGACGTGGATGTGGACAAGGCGTTCGTGGATGGCAACTTGATTACCGCACCGGCCTGGCCTGCCCATCCACAATGGCTGGCCCGGTTCCTGGAAGTGCTGGGTACCAAAATCAAGCCATAGGCTGTGAGCGTCCCCCGATTGACGGGCACCGCGGGAGAGGGTGAAAGTCGAGGGCCGCGTGCATTAGTCTGGGTCAAGACGAGGCGGTTGAGAGTTTCAGTGAGTGATAACATGAGAGGGGAATGGGAGAAGCACACTCATGGAATGGATCACCGACCCTCAAGGATGGATCGCCTTCATTACGCTGCTGGCGCTGGAGATTGTCCTCAACGTCGATAACATAATCTTTATCTCCATCTTGGCAGAAAAACTCCCTTCCCCACAGCAACACAGGGCGCGTATTGTGGGACTGACCTTGGCGCTGCTGATGCGTGTCGTGCTGCTCTTGTTCCTTTCTTGGATCGTCCATCTGACCGCACCATTATTTACCGTCTTCGGTCACGAAGTCTCCGGCCGTGATCTCATCCTGATTCTGGGTGGGTTGTTCCTGCTGGCCAAGAGCACGCATGAGATCCATCAAAAACTCGAAGGCGAGGAAGGTCGCTCCTCGGCTCGTGTTAAGCCGTCGTTTGCTGGCGTTGTTGTGCAAATCCTGCTCCTCGACATCGTCTTCTCGCTCGATTCGGTGATCACGGCGGTGGGCATGGTGGAAGATGTCAGCCTCATGATCTCGGCTGTGATGGTTGCCATCGGATTGATGATGGTGTTTTCAGGCCCGGTCGGCAACTTTGTGGAGCGTCATCCGACGTTCAAAATGCTGGCCCTGAGCTTCCTTTTGCTCATCGGCGTCACGCTCATTGCAGAAGGGCTGCACAGGCATGTCCCGAAGGGCTATCTCTATTTTGCTATGGCGTTTTCTGCTTTCGTGGAGATGCTGAATTTGAAGTTGAGAAAACCGCCTGGTAAGCCGGTCAGGTTCTACAAAGCTTACGTCCGCCAGGCAGGACGGACGCGACCGTGACCCTCTGCCGCTCTCCACATACGTCTGCGAGGCAAAAGCTGCTGAACGAGTGAATGAAAGAGGGGATGCACTATGGCACACTACCTGGTCACTGCGAAACCAAAATCCGACCGTGTAGGGGATCTCCTGGGCAATCTGCGCAAGAATATGTACGCATCGATGCGCCCTTTCGGAAAAACACTGACCTACTCGCTGCGGAACGCCCGGCTTCGCGAAGATGGCTACGCCACATGGGAGGAGGAAGACTACTGCTCACCTCCGCTGGCAGAGGAAAGAGCGGCAGCATTGGATGAGTTTTTCGATGACCTGCATGTTACGCCCGTTCAAGAGGGAAGAGGCTGGAAGAAAATAGAGGGACTTCCGCGGCTCTTCCCTGAACTCATGCACAATCCATGAAGCCGTACCCAACCAGGCGCACCCGCATGTGCGGTATGGACACAACTCCCTAATTGTAGTTGGGCGCCTTCGTCCTGGCCTCTTGGTCGCCCGTGGAAGAAGCCGAGTTTGGCCTTGACAAAGGCCAATGGGTAGGGTAAGAATCTTACCCCCCACGCAACCCCTCGTGTTGTTGCGCAGATGACCATAGAGAAGGGGAGGAGGACGATCCCCTGAGGTAGTCCTTCAGATGAAAACGGGGTGAGCATAGCCCTAGCCCCCCCCTCAGGCATATCCGACGGCGTATCGCATGCTTCTGACGCCTTCGCAGGCGGAGTGCGGCCTGGGAAGGCGTTCTTGTTTTTCGGAAAGCGGGAGCGGACCAGGTCCGCAAGGGTAGTGAAACCGGAGGGTGACGGAGACACGGCATTGACAGGCGCAGAGCTCACAGCTATTTCACTTACGATAGTTTTCCTCGGATTCGTTATCGGCCTGCTCGCCGGCTCTAAGCTGTAGGATTGGCAGGGAGTAGGGATGGACCTCGAGGTCGCGATAGGGGCCTTGATCGTCTTCTGGGTGGCGTGTTACCGCTTCAACGCGCCTCCACCACCCAAGCCTTCACAGCCCGAAGGGACGTCCCCTGTGCTGGGGGTGATCAAAGGTCTGTTCCAGTGGAAGGAGGAGCCAGACTCGTCCCTCTTCCCGCCCCCTCGGGCGAACACCACCCTCTTCAAGTTCTGGCTGTACCGGATCGCGTACACCTGCACAGGCCTCGCCGTCTATTTCACGATGTACAAGGTCCCGGGAGTCGCAAAGGCGGTTCAGCAGATCATCAACATGGCGGCCGGGTCGGACACGCCGATCCTCAAAGACGCGGGACCCGTCGTGATCGCGTTCATCGTCGCGGCCATCTTCCCCGAGCTTCCCCCCCTCAAGGGGGCCGAACGAGCCGTCCGACGCCTCCTGTACGAGCGCGCCATGATTCCGGCGCAGCAACTCAGCGAGCGCACACGCTTGAAGGAGGCCGAGTACCAGGCGCGCCCCGCCGTGCTCGAGGCCGTCCGGAAGAAATTGGAAGTCGAGGGCTTCGAGGGGTCCGACCTCGTCTACGACGCGACCCCCACAGTACGGTCGCTGTGGACGAAGGCCTCGCTGCTGATCGCCCACCTTGCCCGGTGGCAGGGCAAGGACAAGTACAAGACGGCATTTGCGGTCCTCCGCGAGCGTGACAGCGACAAGTTGTCCGTGCACCACGTCACTGAGGCCTACGAGGCCCTCAAGGGGGACGCAAAGGTCTGCTTTAAGGCGAGGCGCGAGCATCCCGGCGCTCCGGAGACCGAGGCGCGTGAAGCGGCCTTCCGGCGGGAATGCAAGGCGCTCCTGGGCCACCTCTATGATCTTTTGAGCCGCGTGTCGCTGAAGTCGCACGTGACCGAGCGCGAGCGGACCAAGTGCATGGCCGAGGTCGGGTTCCTGCTCGAGCCGCGCGAGGGGGGCCCCGTCCCCGACATGAACGATCTCGTCGCGCTCGCCCTCGTCCTCAGTGCGGTCGTCATTGTTCCCCTGTCGCTGCGCCTCGACCTGAATCGGGCGCTCCTCATCGGTGTCATCACCTATACGGCGGTCTTGATCCCGATCCTGATCGCCCACCGATATCCGGAGTTCGCCCAGAAAGCGGGAGGGGCAACTCCGGCGATTGCGTTTCCGGTCGTGTCCGGGATCGTCGCCGGGGCCGTCGGGATGGTCTTCAGCGTCGTCTCGAATTCAATCGCCGCCGGTGACCTGGGAAGTGGCGTGCTCCTCGACTTCGCGAAGGGCTGGGCCACGTACGCCGGTCGCAGCTACCCGTGGAGCACCCTTCACGCCATTATGGCTGCTTTGGTCGCTTGGCGCATTCGCACCGGCACGTACCCGGACCCCACCCAACTCAAGGGCATCGGCCGGATCCGTGCGTGGGGAGACCTCTGGGATGCGGGGATCTTCGTGGGGTGCGTCGTTGCCTGGATGGCTTTCTTCGTGCGGCCACAGGTCGCCGTATTGTGGAAGAGGCCAGAGGCGGCGTCGGACTGGCGGCTCCTGATCATTCCGGCGATGATGGCTTTTGCCATGGGCTTTTTCGTGCCCACCTGGTACCGGGCGAACCTGCTCCGGATGACGAAAGCGAGGGAAGAGATCCGGCCCGCCCCAGGCGCCACCCCCGCCACCCCCTAGCATTCGTGCCGGCAGCACCTTATCGTCCTGCGTTCAAGGAGCCTTGGCGTCGGGGGGTCGGGTGGCAGAACCTGACCCCTTATCCGTGGCCGGGGCGGCATCGCGCTCGGCCTTCAGTCTCGCAATCCGGTCCTTGAGTCGCTGGTTTCGGGGCTCAAGCGTCAATACCGACTCAAACTTCTCAATCGCCGCATCGAGCTCTTTCTGCTTCGCCAGCTCCTCTCCCCACCGAACAAGGGCCGAGGAGTATTTCCACGAGATTTGCTCCGCGAAATGCGAACTGAGACGAGCCAGCTCTTGGTAGTGCCGCACCGCGTCCGAAAACGATCGGCTCTCGTAAAAGTAGTCGCCCGCGATTTGATGAGCTGCGACGAAGGTCGGGCTCAACGCAATCGCCTTTTGAATCTCTTGAATGCCTTGCTCCCTTTTTCCCATGCGGACGAGAGAAAGGCCCCGGGCCAGGCGAATGCGGGGGTTGTCCGGCTCTAATCGGAGTGCTTTGGTGAAATGCTCTTCGGCCTCTTTCTCATTGCCTCTCATCGCGTACGACAGCCCCCAAGTGCTGTAAAGGATTCCCAAGTTGGGATTGGTCGTCAGGGCCTTTTGGAAAGCGGCATCGGCCTCTTCGTACTCTTCACGGAGGGTGTGGGCGAGTCCCAGGTTGTTATACGCCGGTGGGAAGTCGGGCCGTAACGTGAGTGCCTTGAGAAACATCTCTCGTCCCTCCTGCTCCCGGCCCTCGGCCATATGCACGAGACCCCACAGGTTATAGGCCCAGGGATCGTCATCCGCAGGCGCATTGGCGACGCAGTGCTCGATCAATGCGACCGCCGACCGTGGATCTCGATTAAAGAGATAAAAGGCCAACAAGCATGGATCTGTGCTCCTGATCAGGTCCTGGGCCCCCAGGTAAAGCAGCTCATCCAGCCCGCGGGCCGAGCGGACGAGCTGCGTATGTCGGTGATTCCCGGGCTGATGGAGTCGCAGCCGAAGCCGAAGGACATCCTCGTCACGGGTGATTTCGCCGCCGATGCGGGTTTCGGGAATATTGAACAGTCGGCGCACTTCACTCAGAAACGACTTGAAGGAGATGCCCGTGGTCGGAATCTGAATATCGGCCTGCGTCCAGTCAGCGGTGATCGCGCGCCCGTCCTTCATCGACTTGTACTCGAGTCGGATCGCCATCACTTCGTCCATCAACCGGTAGGCGATAACCTGCGGGGTGTACCCGCGTTGCACGAGTTCCTCGGGCGCCCCAATCGGCTCGACGAGGACCGTGTCCCGGAACGCGGCGACGAGCATTGCCGTCAGCACCGCCACGAGGAATCCCAGCAGCACAACAGAAGTGATCACCGCGCTGATGCCCCGCACCCTGGCGGCCAGATGTTCGATCCCCGATCCTCGACCGCTATTCATCCGACCCCCTCCGTCGCACAGAGGTCGCATGCCCGCACTTGGCTATTTGGGGCAAAGTATGGCGCGGTCACCGGAGGGTGTCAAGCGGGGGAAGTCAGCGACGAGCCTTCTGCATCGGGTCGGTAGAAACATCCTCGATTTGTGCCACGTTCCCACCCGGGCATTTGGCGTCTTTCAGAGCCTCATCCACGACCCGCGAGCACGCGGCTTTGAAGGACTCGCCATTGGTATGCTGTCCGACCCAAAAGCCGCCGAAAAATCCCACAAGCACCCCTGTGATGAGGAGGGTAAAGATCGCGAGGATCATCCGGACTCTGTGCCGAGCATCGGCCGTCGAGTGGATGTCTCGCTCCGCGATCACCGCCTCGTATCCCTCACGATCCACCACCACCACCGGTTTCGTCAGGA
>JAKEGQ010000052.1 GCA_022615475.1 Candidatus Methylomirabilota bacterium
GAATCACCTGGACCGTCCCGCCGAGGTAATCGCCCCGCCGCTCCTTCATGATGACGTTGTGATAGACCTGTCCCGTGGTGACGTTGTTGTCACGGGTCAACTGGGCACTCGTAAACCGCTCGTAATGGCCGAGATCCAGATCCGTCTCAGAGCCGTCATCGGTCACAAAGACCTCGCCATGCTGGAAGGGGCTCATGGTACCAGGGTCCACGTTGATGTAGGGATCGAACTTGAGGAGGGTCACCTTGAGGCCGCGATTTTCGAGGAGACACCCGATGGAGGCAGCCGCCAATCCCTTTCCCAGGGATGACATCACTCCACCGGTCACAAAGATATACTTCGTCGTCATCGCTCCCCCATCCTATGCGTCAGCCGCCTCCCGCCGCTCGGTCGCTACCACTATCCGCTCGATCCGTGCCAGGTCCTCTGGCGTATCCACGCCGATGCTATCGTATTTCGTCTCGACGACCCTGATTGGGTACCCGTACTCCAACGCCCGTAGCTGTTCCAATTGCTCGGTCTCCTCGAGTGGGGTGGGAGCCAGCCGAGCCAGCTCGAGGAGAAAATCCCGTCGGTACACATACAGGCCGATGTGCTTGTAGTACATCGCCCGATGTCCGAGGTCCGCGGTCCGAGGTCCAGGATCTTCCCTTTCCAGCCCTAACTTCGCAACCGCCGACTTCGGATTTCGGATTTCGGATTTCGGATTTCGGTGGTAGGGGATCGGGGCACGGGAGAAGTAGAGGGCGAATCCTCGGCAATCCCGAACCACCTTGACCACATGCGGACTGTGGCAGTCGTCCTCCGCCTCGAGCCGACGGCACACCGTCCCCATGACCAAGTCCGCCTCAACAAAAAAGGGGGCTACCGCCTCATCGATCATGGCCGGCTCGATGAGGGGCTCATCCCCCTGGATGTTTACAACCAGCTCGACGCTCAGGGAGGCGGCGACCTCTGCAACGCGATCTGTTCCCGAAGGGTGATGCGTCGCCGTCAGTTCGACCTCCCCGCCAAATGCAGCGACCGCATCGCGGATCCGGACGTCGTCGGTCGCCACCACCACCCGCGCCAGCATCTTGCTCCGACGGGCCCGTTCGTACACATGGTGAACCAGTGGTCGTCCGCAGAGCGCAGCCAGCGGCTTGCCGGGGAACCGAGAGGAGGCGTAGCGGGCCGGGATGACCCCTACCGCCTTCACGATGCTACTCCTCCTTCTGTACCAAGGCTCGCTGGAGCTCTGCCAAACTCACCGTTGCGGTTCCTCGCTTCCCCACCACCACGCCGGCGGCGTAGTTGGCGATGTGGGCCGCCTCTACCATCGTCGCCTTGGAACCGAGGGCAAGGGCCATGGCCCCGACCACCGTGTCTCCTGCCCCGGTGACATCGTACACCTCTTTCGCCACCGCCGGGATATGGCTGACACGACCGTCCGCCTCGAACAAGGACATCCCCTTCTCCCCACGGGTGATCAGTACCGCCTGAACCCTTAGAGACTCGACGAGATGTCGCCCCGCCTCACCGACCTCTGCTTCACTCCGAATGGGCCGCCCCCAGGCGGCCGCCGCTTCCCAATGGTTGGGCGTGAGCACGCTGACATCGCGATACAATTCGAAGTGATTGACCTTGGGGTCCACCACGACGACCACCCCACGAGCGCGGGCCAGAGGAAGGACCTCCTGGAGGAGCCCGCCGTTGATCACTCCCTTTCCATAATCAGAAATGATGAGGGCATCCACAGAGGCCATCTGGTCCCGAATCAGCCCTTCGATCCTCTCCCGAATCTCATCACCCAGATCATCCGTGGACTCCCGGTCAAATCGTACCACGTGCTGGGGCCCGGCGACAACCCGGGTCTTGAGCGTGGTCTTCCGCGACCGATCCACGACCATCCCATCCGACTTCACCCCAATTTGCTCGACGTCGTGGATCAGGCGCTCCGCCATGGCATCGCCCCCGACGACGCCGACCAGATCTGCCTGCCCACCGAGGGCACGCACATTGGCCACCACATTGGCGGCGCCACCCAGGCGGACATACTCGTGTTCCACCTCGACGATGGGGACCGGGGCCTCGGGTGAAATCCGAGAGACGCCTCCCCAGATATATTCGTCCACCATGATATCCCCGACCACCAGGATCTTCCTTCGGGGAAACCGGGTCAACAGCTCACGAAATGCAAAGGGGGGGTGTTGCCGCGCGGAAATCCTCACGAGGGTGACCTCCGGCGAAAGTAGTTCCAGACCAATTGGACAAAGATGTTCGAGCGGCACAGCGCCAGAATGAACTTCCGATGCCGCTCGAAATCTGCACACCGCCTCACCAGCTCGGGTAGATCGGAGTCCTGATAGGCGCGGATCAGGCGGTCGATCTGGTCGTCCGAGAGCATCCCTCCCATGCGCCGGAAGAAAGAGCCCACCCGAAGCTCGACGCCGATCTCTTGGCGCCACCGCCGCTCGTACTCGCTCAGGGTGCGCTCGGTCAGATCGCCGAGGCGAAAGGCCCGGTCTAACGTCGCGGCCGCCATATCCCCGCAGAGGATCCCGTACGAGATTCCCCCGCCCGTCGTCACCTTCACCTGCCCCGCTGCATCTCCGACCAGCAGTATCCGGTCGCGAAAGCTGCGGCAGATACTGGCAATCGGAATCGCTTTCCGCTTGATCTGGGTCACCGGCTCACGAAGTCGGGAGGCGATAGATGGGTCCTGGAGAAACCGCCTCAGGTACTCTACGGCCCCGGCCCCGTTACACACGCCCACCCGTGCCACGGGGCCAGCCGGAATGGCCCAGGCAAAGCTGCCCGGGGCTACTTCTCGCCCCAGATAGACCTCCACGCGGTCTACGCCCTCCATGCTGGCTTCAGCTTGGGCCGCCTGCAGAAAGGCAGTGGGTCGCTTGAGCCCCAGGCCTCGAAGCAGCCCGTAGCGGACGCCGGTGGCTACCACCACCGACCGGGCCCTGAAGGTCATCCGGGCCTCGTCGCCCTCCGGTCCCCTTTGGACCGCCATCACGGTCACATGGTCGTTGTGCTGCTCGAGGCCGACACATCGGACCCGTAAGACGTAACTCGCACCACAGGCGAGGGCCTTTTGCGCCATCGTCTGATCGAACTCACACCGGCGGACCACATAGGCCATTACCCGATCGGCCCCGACCGTCGCGGCGCTGCCCTTGGGCGAAAAGAAGGTGGCGGAATTGAATCCCCGGATGACTGAGTCTCGGGGAAGGTCAAATCGCTCGAAGGCCTCCGCCCCGATGAGGCCCGAGCAGTTCGTTGGCACGCCGATCTGTGGATGCTCTTCCAGGACGAGGACCGTGTACCCTCGCTGGGCGAGGCTGGCCGCCGTCTGGCTCCCTGCGGGCCCCGCCCCCACCACGATCACATCGTGCATAGAGGCCCCTTCGCCACCCTCCGAGTCGCGGGGGAACTCACTCCTTTACTCGCAACCCCCTCGGCCAACTCCCTCCTTTGACGGTCGGGCCCTGAACAAACCGTTTAACAATACCCTTGAACCTTCCGTTGGTCAACAAGAAATCGGGCACTTGAGAAGATACACCCAACTAGAGGTTGCCGCGACGTGGAAGGGTGAGCAGCCTCCAGAGGCCCACTACTGAACAGAGGATCAGCACAAGACTCATGATCTGAGCGGCTCGGAAAGGCCCCAGCATGAGGCTGTCGGTCCTGAGCCCCTCAATGAAGAACCGCCCGAGAGAGTAGAGCCCGAGATAGCTCAGAAACAGCGCTCCTCTGAACGCCTCCAGCCGTTTCCGGAGAAGGCCGAAGAGCAGGACAAAGATCATGAAATCCCAGATGGATTCATACAGGAATGTCGGATGGAAATACTCGTACTCCGCCAGATGGGGGGGGCGATGGCCCGAATCGATATACAGCTTCCAGGGAAGGTCGGTGGGGGTTCCGAAGGCTTCCTGATTGAAGAAGTTTCCCCATCGCCCGATGGCCTGTCCTAGGGCGAGCGGAGGGGCAGCGATGTCCAGATACGTCAAGACGGGAAGGCGTCGCCGCCACGCCACGAAGCCCCCAGCGGAGACCCCGGCGAGCAGCCCGCCGTGAATCGCCAGTCCCCCTTCCCAGACTGCGAAAATCTTCCAGGGAGAGAAGGCATAGTGGTCCCAGTTGAAGACGACGTAGTAGAGCCGGGCCCCCACCAGGGCAGCGATGATGGCGATCACTGCCACATTGACGAGTTGTTCGGGGTCTTCCCCCCGACGCCGGGCCTCCCGTTCCGCGAGAAAGATCCCGAGGAAAACGGCCGTGGCGATGAGGAGGCCGTACCAGCGAATCGCGACCGGCCCGATCTGAATGGCAATGGTGCCCGGTGAGGCAAACATCTCGGTCCTCCCTCATGCTTTCTGATCGCCTTACCGGAGCTTCAGCTCACGAATCCAATCCTGCAGGGCCTCCCGCGTACTCCGGAAGGCCAGGTCCTCCCAGGGGAGGGCCCCAGCAGGAAAAAAGGCAACCTCTTCCGCCTCTTCCCCTGCTTGCGGTTCTCCCCCGATGATGTAGGAGAGGTAGACGACGGTCACGACCGGCGATCCTCGGTAAGAATACACGTTGAGGAGAGAAAGCTCGCCGATCTCCAGCGCGACCTCTTCTCGGGTCTCCCTCACCGCCGCCTCCTCGACGCTCTCACCGAGCTCGACGTAGCCGGCCGGAAAGGTCCACTTCCCCCGGGCAGGCTCGATCTTGCGCCGCAAAAGAAGAACGCGGCCGTCGTGCACGGGAATCACGCCCGCTACCACCTTCGGGTTCCGGTAGAGGATAAATCCACAGGACTGGCAGACCAGCCTCTCCCTCCCCTCCGCCTCAACCCACTGCTGCGTGAGGCGCCCACCGCAATCGGGACAGAAAGTGTGCTCTGTCACCATCTCCCGATGCTCCGACCGGCTAAGGCACCGGGACAGGGATCCCTGTCCGGGGCCTCAAAGCGTATATCACTATGGCGAGCTTGACCGGCTCCAAGCTTCGACTTTTGAGGGCCAGGACCCAGTCGTCCACCGT
Organism: Candidatus Methylomirabilota bacterium; assembly: GCA_022615475.1. Classification (GTDB taxonomy): domain Bacteria; phylum Methylomirabilota; class Methylomirabilia; order Methylomirabilales; family CSP1-5; genus CSP1-5. The sequence goes on from JAKEGQ010000052.1 coordinate 5,020, forward strand.
CGATCGCGTTCGCGCATACCGAACCCACTTGTCTCTCGCATTCAGGGTCTTGTAACTCTCGACGCGCTCATACGCGACGCCAAGCGCCTGCAAGTTCTGTTCGAGATCTGCTGAGTGCTCTTCCGTGGTGAAGAGCAGCGGACTTTGACCCCCTTCGCTCGCCAGATCGGAAGGGCCGAGGACCTGCCTCTGCGTGAGACTCCGGCCGACGGCAACGGGGAGAAGCCTTGGCTGCTTATCCTTGTATATGATAACTGGCCTTCCCTTGACGGCCTCAAAAATCCTCTGCGGAATTTCATTGAAACCGACGGCGGGATACAGAACGCCGGCCAGCGTCATCCAGAGCATCGTTGCCGACAACGCCATGGGAAAGAGTTGATTCCCCTGCCACCAGAAGATGGCGAAGACCGCGTAGGCCGCCAGGACAACGCCTAGCTCAGTGACGCCGGTCCTGAACCACCAAAAAACCGCAGCTACGGAGAGCACTGTGAACGATGTCGCGATCATCGCCAACCGGGCGGGGACCCGCACAGCCCGTTCGGTATTGGCTCGTATCATCATCGCGCAAAGCAAAGCGAGAGGGATCAGGGACCCAATGAGGTAGCGAACATACACCTTGACAAGGACAAAAGGCAGGATGCTGAGACCGAGCCAGAGCAGCAGCGTAACTTTCGGGCGTTTGATCCGAAGAAGGTCGAATGGAACAGTGTGCGGCCGAATCAGCACGCTTATGAGCACAAACGTCCACGGAAAGACCATGAGGAGCAGGCCGATCACGGGCAGGAACGTCAGGTCGCCGATATTGCGGGCAGCGACCTCCCCTTGGAGGACTGAAGAGGCGTCGGGATACGACGTGTATACGTAGACAAACCACGGTGCGGTCAGACCCAAGAAAAGCAGCGAGGATCCGGCAAGGGCAGCCTTTCCCCTCCATATGATAGATCGAAATTCGCTATCCGTCATACTCAGTGCCAGAACGCCCGAGCCAAACACGACGAAGGCGACGGGCCCTTTGGTGAGAACGCCGGCCGAGAGGGCGATGGCAACGCCGGCCAACAGCCATACACTCCGGGTCCGGCACCATCTCAAACACCAGTAAAACGCAAGGCCGCTGAACGCTGCCGTAGGAACATCCAGCATCAGATACCTGCCTTCGATCGTCATCCCTACCGTGGAGAGCATGATCAAGCCGGCGCAAAGGCTGTACGGGAGGTCCCCCGTCCACTCGAAGCCGATCAGCGCCACTACGACGACGAGGAGGGCTGCGAACAACACCGCCACCATTCGGCCACTCGTGAGCGATACGCCAAATACCTCGAAGCTGGCACGCGTCAACCAATTGAGCATCGGGGGTTTTCCGAGTCTCGGAACTCCCTCGAGTTGCGGCACGATCCACACATCGTGCTCCATCATGGACAGAGGGACTCTGAGCGTGAGCTGGTTCTCGTCTGCCGTTGTGACACCGGTGATTTGGGCGATGCCCGGAGACAATGCCACAACTGCGGCAAGAAATAGCAAAGTGAGCAGAAGGATTCTCTGGCGGCGGCTCGGTTTTGCAGAGCCCAGTGAGAGGGTGTTCATCGGGCACCGCGCGGGCAAGCCACTGGGGTCGTGAGAGCGACTTGAGCCCCCCACGCACATTGACGCCCTGGGCCTGACGGGGGATGAGAGCGCATCAAGAAAGGGAGTCAGCTCTTCTTGGAGGTCTTGGCGAAAAAGGAGCCCAGGAGGGGTTCAGCATCCTTCGATCCGCATGTGGGGCAGGCAATCCGTCCCGCTTCCCGCTCCTTGAGCGTCAGGGTCACACTGAAGGGCTTACTACACTTCTTGCAATGAAATTCATAAAAAGGCATCCTCGCACCCTCCATCTTCGACAATGACAGCCCCCTCGTCAGGCGGCCCGACGGCAGTGGAGCAGCCTCTGCACTATGAGGCCTCGCGGAGCTTGCGAATCCGGCGCTTGAGGCGCTTGATCCCCGCCCGGGCCTCTGTGAACCCGTCAAAATCCTGACCAGCCAGCGCCTGGTCTCGCCGGCCCCTGAACAGCCGAATCTGCGCCTTCAAGTCCGTGACGGTCTGCCCCTTGGGTGCAGCGGCATCGGTTTTCGGACGAAGGCCGAGGCGCACCTCCTCGGCGATGATCGCTTCGACGATCTCCTCCTTCTTCATCCCCGAGACCCCCTGGATCTCGGGGTATTTTTCCATGCAAAGCTCTCTCAGCTTGGTGGCGGTCAGCTTCTCTAGCTCCCCCCGCTCCATCGTGTCCTCCCGGTGCTCAGTATCCTCCAAGAAGGCAGCTACCCTCTGAGCCTCCGCCAGCATTCCTCCTCGAGGTGCTCCCGCAAGAGTCGCTCAAAGCGGGGTCGTAGGACGAGATCAAACACGTGAGCCTTGTCCGGAAACAGCGTGAGAATCCGCTCCCGGGTAGCCTCAATCGTCTGTTCTCCCTCTGCCCGGGTAATCGGGCCGATCGTGAGGCGCCAGGCCGTCGCGTCGGCCAACCACCTCAGAAGCTGCATCTGCTCTTCTTCGCGCTGAATCGCTTCGTGATCGACCACGACTACTTGTCGGGGACCTCCCTGTACACGCGATCGTCCTCGCGCACCCGCTCGCGGACCTTGATCCCGACTATCTGTCCCGGGCCCGCCGACTGCACCGGTTTGCGGTCCACCTCCATCGACTCCACGGTCTGGGACAAGTCGGTGGTCTTCCCCCGGATACGGATGGTGTCTCCGACGCGCAATTCACCGGCCTGCATCTCGATGACGGCGGCCCCGACCTTGCCGTAAAAGTGTGTCACCCGCCCTATCTGAATCTCACCCATTTCCTACTCCGAACACCACGGTAGGCGCAACAAGGTTCGCAACACAGCCAGGCGTCGTCTGGCAATAGCCCCCAACGGGGCCTACCCTACCATCCTCCATTTTCCCTTGTCAACTCCCCTTCGGACCTCCCACTGACCAGAGGTCATCTGTGTCTTTCCCTCCTCGGCCGCCGCGGATGGGCGGATTCCGCTCGCATAGTCTCGACGCATGAGAGTTGACTTGGAGAAAGCTTTCGGCATAACGTAAGGCAAGACGGAGGGAGTCACGACGCATGCGGGATATCTTTCGCCTCGCCAAACGCCCTGACATGACGGCTCGATCGGGAGGCAGGCGCTCCCGGTGGATTGTGATTCTCCTCCTCATCACGCTCGTCGTGGTGGCGACCCAGTCGATTCCCCTCTACATCGACTGGATCTGGTTCGAGGCGGTCGGATTCTCGTCCGTCTTGCTCACGATCCTCCTCACCCGAGGACTCCTGGCTCTCGTTTTTGGGGGGATGTGCTTCGCCATCCTCTCCCTGAACCTCTTCCTGGTCCACCGCTCGCCAGCCACCGACGTCCTCATAGAGCTTGAGGATCACCTGGGACTGCCCGGCCGCTTCATCCTCGAGCGATACACCAAGCGCTTCCTCCTCCCGGTGACCGGCGCCCTGAGTCTCCTGGCAGCCCTACAGGCCATCGACCAATGGGAATCAGTTCTCCGCTTCCTCTACCCCACTCCCTTTCAGGTGCAAGATCCCCTGTTCCACCAGGACCTGAGCTTTTACATCTTCCGTCTGCCGTTCCTTAATTTCCTCTATCAGTCGCTGATGACCGTCCTGGTCCTCAGCACACTTTTGGTGGCCCTCGCGTATATCCCCTATCGAGGCATCCAGATCACCGGCCAGGGTCTCCGCTTCAGCCGCTGGGCCCGCATCCACCTCCTCTGTCTCATCGCCGCCCTCCTCTTCCTGAAGGCCTGGGGGTATCACCTGAGCACCTACGATCTGCTTACCTCTCCTCGCGGGGTGGTCTTCGGTGCCAGCTACACAGACCACTATGCCACCCTCCCTGCCCTCAGGGTTCTGACCGTCCTTGCGGTCATCTGCGGGGTCCTCGCCGGGACGCGGATCTGGCGGGAGCGCCTGACCCCGTTCCTGCTCGGCCTGGCCGCCCTGATCGGGGCCACCGTCATCGGCCAGATGGTCTACCCCAGCCTGTTGCAACGCTTTCGGGTTGCCCCCAACGAACTAGATCTGGAGACCCCGTACATCCTCGAGAACATCCGCTTCACCCGGGCAGCGTATGGCCTCGATCGGATCGAAGAGGTCGAGTTTCCGGCCGACGAGAATTTGAGTCTTGCCGATCTCCGGAAAAACGAATTGACCGTCAGTAACATCCGTCTGTGGGACCCTCGGCCGCTCCTCACCACGTTCGCCCAGCTTCAGGAGATCCGGACGTACTACAAGTTCGTCGATGTGGACGTCGACCGCTACCGGCTGAACGGGCGGTACGAACAGGTGATGCTGTCTCCCCGGGAGCTCTCCACCGATCATTTGCCCAGCCGGGGGGTCTGGATCAATGAGCATCTGACCTTCACCCATGGGTATGGGGTGGTCCTGGGCCCCGTCAACCGCGTGAGTCCGGAGGGACTCCCGGTCCTCTATATCAAGGACATCCCGCCGGTTTCGAGCGTTCCACTCCGGATCAGCCGCCCAGAGATCTATTACGGCGAATTGGGTAACGAGTATGTCTTCGTGAATACCGGGAGCAAGGAACTGGACTATCCGGCAGGAGGGGAGAATGTCTATACCACGTATCAGGGGAAAGGGGGGGTCCCGGTCGGATCGTTCTTCCGGAAGGCCCTCTTCGCACTCCGCTTCCGGGACATCCGCATCCTCTTTTCCCAGGAGATCGTCCCGGAGAGCCGGGTGATGTTGTACCGGCGTGTCGGCGAACGGGTCCGCAAGGTCGCTCCGTTCCTCCGCTACGAGCCAGACCCCTATCTGGTCATCGCGCAGGATGGACGACTCTTCTGGATCCTCGACGCCTACACCACAAGCGACCGGTACCCCTACTCAGAGCCGACTCGCCAGGTGGGAAACTACGTCCGCAATTCGGTCAAGGTGGTGGTCGACGCCTACCACGGATCTATGAGCTTTTATGTCAGCGACCCGAACGATCCCCTCATCCAGACCTACAGCAAGATTTTCCCCGGGCTCTTTCAGCCGCTGGAGGCCATGCCGTTAGAGCTCAAGGCCCACATCCGCTATCCCGAGACCTTCTTCGCGATCCAGGCGCAGAAGTACGCCACGTACCACATGAAGAGCCCCCAGGTTTTTTACAACAAGGAGGATGTCTGGAGCGTCCCCCGCCGACGTGGGGAGAAGGATGTCCCCATGGAACCCTACTATGTCATTATGAGGCTTCCCCGGGAGAAGACCGAGGAGTTTATCCTCCTGATCCCCTTCACCCCGGCCCGGAAGGATAATATGTCGGCCTGGATGGCGGCCCGGAGCGACCCGCCCCATTACGGTAAGCTGATCGTCTATACCATGCCCAAACAGAAACTGGTCTACGGACCGCAACAGATCGAGGCGCGACTCAACCAGGATGCCTTCATCTCTCAGCAGCTCTCCCTCTGGGGACAGCGGGGGTCGCAGGTGATCTACGGCCCCTTGCTGGCTATTCCCATCGAGACCTCACTCCTGTACGTCCAGCCGCTCTATCTCGCCGCCGAGCAGCAATCGTTGCCCGAGCTGAAACGGGTGATCGTCGCCTACGGAAACCAGATCGCCATGGAGGAGACGCTCGACCGAGCGCTCGGGAGCGTCTTCGGCAAGACACCCCCGCTTGCGACTCCCGGCGCGCCGACGCCGCGCATTCCCTCCTCCATCCGCGAGTTGGCGAACAGGGCTCTCGAGCAGTATCACAAGGCCCAGGAGCTCCTACGGCAGGGCAACTTCGCGGGCTACGAGATGGAGCAGAAGCGGCTGGCAGAGACCTTGAGGCTTCTCCGAGAGCAGGCAGGGAGCCTCCCGTAGGCCGCCCACACGCCTCGTGGCTTTCCAACTCTTTTCACCCGACATACGTACGCAATGCCGGTCAATATGAGTTGGAACGGCTCTAGAGGAAGGTGAGGCCCCGGGCGGTGATGGTGTACCCGGCGATCTCGTCGCTGCAGGTACTTCCCCGGTGCTTGGCGACGTGAAGCGCCCGACCGACCTCCCCGTGCCCCATCCGCTTGCCCATGAGCAAGATAGTGTTCGCCGAAGCCCCGATATCCCCCTCCCCAACCTTCCGGCCGATCAGGTCATCGAGCAGCGTCTCCTCGGTGGTGACCAGCAGAAGCGTTGCCACCTCTCTGTGGTCGTAGCGGTGCCGGTCGATAAAGTCCCGATGGCGCCAGACGGGGATCAGGATCTCCATGCCCAGGATCTCTCCATCCTGATGGATGATCTTCCGGTAGAGCTCCTCAAAGATATAGAGCTGCATCGACTCGTGCGGGGAGCCGGTCGGATCCACGCCGTCCACCACAACCCTCTTTACCCCCGACGCAAAGTGGAAGTAGAAAAAGGGAAGGACCGCCCTCCACCGTTGGGCATAGGCAGCCAGCCAGTCTCTGCGGAATTCGCGATCGCCGGATCTGACCACCTGATACTCCTCCAGGCGTCCCCCATAATCGAATTCGTGGCAGTATCGCATCCGCTCCAAGTGTGTGGCCGACGGAAGGGGGTTCTGCTGGCCCGGCCGAACTGCGTGGTCCCATTGCCCAAGCTCCCAACCAAAGAGGCGCTTCGCGTACTCGTCGTGGCGTTGAGAATCTCCCCGGGCAGTCATGTCCAAGACGAGTCCCCGCGCCCCTTCATAGCGCTCTCCACCCCAGGCAAAGATGAGACCCAGATGGGTCTTTCCGATCCCCGTCGCCCCATAGACAACCGTCAGCGTCCCCGGCAGGAGCCCCCCGCCCAGCATCTGGTCCAGCTTCTCGATCCCAAAGCTCAGCCGTCCGGGCATGCGCGCCAACCCCTGCTCCTTCGCATATCACACATCACCGAGGGCGAGCCAGTGAGGGAAATACATTCGGAGGAAGGCGGAAACTGGTCCGTGCATTTCCGAGAGAAAATGGCAGCACCTTTGGCCCCTCGCTCCGGGCCTCCCGCGGCGACCCTGAGCGGCGGCTTACGGCCTGGGTCCCTCCGTGTTCACGATCCCTGCAAAGAAACCCGGCATGGATCGCGCCTCGGTTTCCCAGCCCGCCGCCCGCCGAGGGACCCCGCCGCTTTCGGCAATGTCGCTCGGGCCCTGCAGGCGCTGCCCAAGCAAGCAAAATTGGCGGGCAAGAGGTGGGTATCTTCGGAAGGGCGAGGGGAGATGGGCCTGGACCCGGCGGAACCTGGTTTGCGGCCGGCCGGGGTCCCGCCGCCGGAGCGAAGCGCAGGTGGGGGTGGCCGTCCTGCTGCCCCACGATGCGCTCGGCGCGGAAGTACAAGGTTGCACCCGACCAACCCACGGAATTGTTCCGCCGGGGAAGACCCACTCCCCGAGCCCTGCCGGACTGAGCTACGCGAGGGCCCGAGGGTGCTGTTGCGACAGAATCAGGACCCCGTGGAATTTTCCGCCAATGAAGGATGCTCTCCCGAGCCGGAGAGCACTGAACCTCAGGAGCCCATGCCGACCCAATACGAACCGTCGGGTGAGACCTCTTTCTTCCAGATGGGAACGATCTGCTTGAGGCGCTCAATGGCGTACGTACATGCCTCCAGAGCCGGCTGGCGGTGTGCCGCGGCAACGGCGATAACGACGCTGGCCTCGCCGATTCCCAGCCGGCCTACCCGATGATGAATGGCGATCTGCTCGATCTCCCACTTCTCCCGGATCTCCCCCTCGATCTGTCGCATCTTCGCAATGGCCATCTCCGGGTATGCCTCATACTCCAGATAGGATATCTGCCGCCCGCGAGAAAACTCACGGACGATGCCGACAAAGGTCGCTACGGCCCCGCAGGTCCTCCTGGTGATCGCCGAGACAACCCCTTCGAGCGAGAGGGGCTTCTCGGTAACCTCATACATCAGTCCCTCCGCTCACGGGGGGAATGACCCCCACTTCATCCCCGTCCTGAAGGTCCATGCTCCGCTCAGCCAGCTCACGGTTGACCGCGAACACCAGGGCTCCTGCCATCTCCTTGAGAGCGGGGTATCGGCCGAAAATGCCCTCCATGAGGTCGCCGACCGTACTCCCCTCTTTCAGCTCTATCGCAACTTCCCCGTGTCCCACTATCTCCCGGGCCGCTGCGAAGAGCTTCACCCGTACTTGCATCCCGAAGACCCCCCGAGCGGAATGTGGTCTCGGTACCGCTAAGGCGCGGATACGCTAGCATGGGGTGGTTTCTCTGTCAATTACCGCCTATAAAACTTCTTCTTGACCCGCCCCTTGACGGTATGCTACGTAACATGGCTAAAGATTTAGTATGGCGAACATTGGATGCGGGTACAAACCTTATTATTTAATATGTTATACATCTATTATAAAGTAGAACATTACTCATTATCCTGCATCCTTTATAGAGAGAAGAAGAATAAGTAATGGCCTTAGGGCCTTTGAGAGGATCAGGGGTGACATGGGTTAAGGTCTTGGCCCTCTCGCGACGGGAGAAGGGGCAGGCCTTCGAACGCCTTATGCATCAAATCCTTGACTTGTGCGGCCTGTCTCAATTCCGCACGCGGCTCAAGGTGACCGGCGCAGGTCTCCTCCTCGACATCGGGGCACGGTACCGAAACGACGCCACTCCGGTTCTCGGTGTATGCCGCGCGCTCTCACGGGAGGTGACAGCCGACGAGGTCAAGAGCTTCTTCCGCCGATACCGCCGAGAATGGAGGAGGAACAGGAGATTGCGCGGACTGTTCCTCTCCTGTACCCCTTTCAGTCCCAAGGTCTTCGCCTGGTATCAGGCGTTGGATTCCGAAGTGCGGCAAGCCTTCCAGCTCCTCGGCCCTGATGCCATTGCCGCACGCCTAGCTGGGTCCCATCGCCTGCTGGATCCGAAGGCGGTGGACGCAGAGGTGGCAGCCTCATCCACGTATCCTCCCGGCTCTCGGTCCATCGCTCTGTTGGGCGGAAAGCTCTACTGGGTGCAGACGCTCCTCGTCAATCGCCAGCCAAAGGCCTTTTGCATCCTCGAAGGATCAGGGGGGGCGGCCCCGCGTCCGGTCTGCCAGGAGATCAAGAGCCTGGACGCCGCCCTGCGCGACAAGCGCCTGCTCGATCTCGGCCTCCGGGAGCGAACTCTCCTCGAGCTGCTCGCCCAGGAAGGGCGCACCGCCGGTGAGCTGGCCCGGGCCCTAGGGGAACAGCCCCAGGAGGTCCTCGCCCTCCTCCAATGGCTCGAGAAGGAGGCAGTGGTAACCTCGCAGCGGGAACCAAGGAAGCCCCGCAGGTTCGATCGATACCGCCTGCAGCGCAGCTTCCAGATCTTCATTCACGTGGCCCGGCGCTTCCTGCGAGGACCGCATCGCTTCCGCTTTGTCGCCTCCGCCTTTGCCGCGCAGATGATCACGACCGGCCTCGCCTCCTACCTCGAGGAGCGCTTTCGCTTGAAGCTTCCCGCGGAAGACCTCGAGGCGATCACGAAGCTCGCGTCGATTTCGCCCGCCGCCCTGTCCTTCGTCCTCTCCGCACCGGCGACCTATGTCATGACTGACCGCGAAATGAACGCCCGATTCATCCCCAATGGAGAACGAGAGGGGCTTCGGGAGGCCGCCCGGACGCGATTCGTGAGCGACCTAACGCTCCGGGCCATCACCGATGGCCTCCACGAAGAGTTCTCGATGCTCCTCACAGCTCGGGATGTCCGGGCGTACCTCGCGCGGATCCAGCTGAAGGCAGCCACCCTGCAGCATCCCCTCTTCTCCCTACGGGGGCTCCACGTCCATACGCTACCGGGAAGAAAGCCGGTGGCGGAAGCGGAGCTCTCCCTTGAATTCGGGGCGGTCATGCGCCTCATCCAAGAGTATGATCACGCCATTCAATATCTCAATCAGGCCATCCGCGAGCTGAGGGACCCAGCGCGCCTGAAGACCGCCTGGAACAACAAAGGCCTCTGCTTCTTCAGCAAACGGCGGTATCAGGAGGCGATTGAGTGCTTCAATGAGGCGATCAAGATCGATAACAATCTCAAGCAGGCGTGGTTCAATAAGGCCGTGTGTCTCCGCGAGGTGGGAGATACCCTGGGTGCCCTGCGCTGCCTCCAAAGGTCCCTGGAGATCGATCCGGCGTACAAGGAGGCGAACGATCTGCTCCGCCGGCTCCAGGGTTGAGAGGGTTTCCACGTCGGTCTCCGTGGCCTGCAACCGTGCAGTCGGCCATCGGTCTCGTGTGGTCCCCATGGGGCTTCTCGGGCACGGATTGGCTCCCCGGATTTTCCTTGCGGGACGCGCGTCGTTTCGAGTATCGTGGGTACCGGTGGAGGCACGGTCATGGAATCAGAAAAACGAATTGCGATCGGGGCCGATCACGCGGCCTATCACATGAAAGAGGAGTTGAAACTCTTCCTCAAGGAGCTCGGGTATGAGTGCGTCGATTTCGGGACGCACTCGGCCGAGGCTGTCGATTATCCCGACATCGTGTTTCCGGTCGCGAGGGCCGTCGCCAGTGGGGAGGTGCCGCGGGGGATCGTGCTCTGTGGTACCGGGATCGGGAGCGCCATTGTGGCCAATAAGGTCCC
>JAKEGQ010000258.1 GCA_022615475.1 Candidatus Methylomirabilota bacterium
CAGGGATGATGAGTCATCATGGGAATCATTGCAATCGTCCCGGCCTTTAGGAGCAGGAAGCCCTGCGGCTGGTGCTCGTGCGGAAGGGGCTGGTGTCCAACGATGAGGTCCTGAAGGAGATCAAGGCGGTGCGACTTGAGTTGGAGGCAAGAAGGGGATAATAGCATGTTTGAGTGCTTCGCGTTCAGAATTCCGCTACGCACCACGAAGTCCTGCGTTGGCATCATGCTTGCAGCCCTTCCATCTGTGAACCGATCTCGCAACGATCGCTTCTGCGCAGCCGCGATAATCCCCGTTCGATCAATAGCGCCCCGGTGTGCTGTTTCTTGGCCGGCCGGAAGGAGAGGGTAACACGAATGAGCCACAAGGTAGACTCGGCACTCAGGCAGCAAAGAAAGAGGAGGCATCCCCGTCTTGTCTATGACGGCCCTGTTGTCATCTCCCGGTCCTTCGGACCGGCCACTGTCGGGAGGATCCGCAACCTCAGCGAAGGTGGCTTGATGGTCGAGTTCGCGAATCAGTACCCGTCCGGGACCCAACTCGAACTCGTCATTTCCTTGGAGGGAAAATCCATCCGCGCCGAGGCCAAAGTCATTTGGTCCAGGGGATCGCCAGGCCAGCCTGATTCCGCATACCAGCACGGACTGGAGTTCATACACCTTGAGCTTGGTGCCAAGGTAGAGTTAACGTCCTTCATCGGCAACCTTTCCTGCGGATAGAAGGCGGCACACTCCTGTTACGACTTCTCGATGAACACCATGGAAAGACCCCACGCAGAAATTTGGTGAATCCCTCCCGTGAGAGGGAGAGTCTTGCGTTTCGGGGTGTTCTAGGGATGCCGTCTCCAATTGGGGTGTCAAGGAAGTTCGGCGGGAGCTGGAAGTGAAGAAGAGGTACTACTGTGTGCGGGCGCTTCAGTCTGGGGACGCCTGCAATGGCCTTGGCCGAGCGGTTCCAGCTAGGCGATATGTCGGTTCGGACGGTCCACTATAGCACCCCACCCACCTGCACCTAGTTATGCATCTTATGGCTGGTCCATTAGGTCGGGACCTTCTGGCCAGGCGCGGCAGGGGCTGATAGAATCGGTCCTTCGATCGAGCGCCACCGACCGGGGTAAGAGTAACGTAACGGCAACAATTCTGAGCGTGACCGCGGAGTCCTGCGCAGAAGCGGAGCAAAGAAAGGACAGCCCCCGAGGGCACTCCTCTCCGGCCGGGTTTAAGAGTGGAGTCTCATCGAATCCATGACCCGCTCCGCGTTTTCGTAGGCGCGGGCCAAGAGAGTCCTGCGGGTCTCGGGGTCGGTCGGGGGCCTATGCAGGAGAAGGTATAAGGCCCCCTTTAAAGCGGTCAGGGCGGTCCGCACCTCATTGGCGTCGCTGGCAAGACGCACGGCCTCGAGCTCATATTGCCGAGAGAGAACCCTCGTCTGGGCCTCTAGTTCGCCCGTGCGTGCGTCCAGGTCTTCTACCAACTGCTGATAGCTCTCCATGATCCGTTGGTATGCCAGGACCAGAGCTTTCAACTTTTCGCTCATACTCGGCACCGGCCGGACTGCCTTCGAGGAATCAGATCCACCGAGGACTACTCCCGGCAGGCACTCTGCCTCCCTTGGCTCCTCGCGCGACGGGCCCGTTGCAATGGATTCCCATGGCCCTTTCCCATGGAGCGTGAGAATCAAGGAGCGGTCACCTCGCTCGGTTTATCTCCCGCGCCCCTTCCTCTTGGGCCACGAGATGGCGGAGGAGGAGGCCGACGAGGAAGAGTTCCTTGACGATGTCGTCCGAGCAGAAGCGGAGCCCGTGGAGGACTCCGCGTCCTTCCGGAGCGGCTCGGGTCCACACTACTTGCATCTCCGCCTCCACTGGCGAGAGAATGAACCACGGGGGGTCCACCACCGACAGGCGCGTATTGAGGGGGAGGGCTTGAGGGAAAATAATCCTCAGGCCAGTGTCGCTCACGTTCTCGACACAACCGGGCCGGGACATCTCCCGGGAGAGTCGGCAAGTGACCACCAGGGTGATCGGGAAGCGGACGGCAGCTCGTCGGGGTTGACCCGCCTGGAATGTCAGAAGCCTCTCCCAGGCCAGGCGGGCGCCCCCTTCCCAGGTGGTTAAGCGCACGCCCATGCGACAGGGAGGCTCCTCCGCTGTCCAGACTATCACGCCGTCAGCGCGGACATTTCGGTCGCCCGTCGCCATGAGGAGGCTGACCGGGCTCCCCGGGGGAACAGGTCGCCCCACGTGGAGCAGCAGCCCCCCCTGGCTGACGTTCTGGGTGAGGGCGACACTCCAGTACCCAGGAAGCGCCGTGCTCTCACAGACGACTGGCAACCGGAGCGGAAACCGAGGATACTGTCGTGTGGCCGCATAGACCATATGGGACCAAGTGGCAGCAAGATCTATGCCACGTTCTCCCCTCAGCAGCGGCACCATCCTATGGAACCCGAACAGACCGGAACCTCTGCTCCTCGTGCGACGCCTATCGCTGAGCACAAGGACGAAGCCAGAATTGCCGGAAGCGAGCTGCAGAAGCGCGAGCCCGAAATACCGGCCCGTGCCGGTGTGAAGGGACCGGTTTGTCCCGCGATTCCCGGGACAAGACCACTCTAGCTGCGGCCCCAATG
>JAKEGQ010000259.1 GCA_022615475.1 Candidatus Methylomirabilota bacterium
ATCATCAATTGTCCTCGCGAGATCCAGCTCATCGCACTCTCGGCTACCGTGGGCAACATTGACGAAATCGCGGAGTGGATCAGCGGGGTGCATCGGCCCATTCGCACTGTGGTGCATCAGTGGCGTCCTGTCCCGCTCCACTACTATCTGTGTGGTCCCGAGGCGGAGATGGTCGAGGTCGATGGACGCTCCCGGGCTCAAGTGTATCAAGCGGTGAGCTCCTGGAGGGGCGTCCCGCGGGTTAGCATGCGGGGACGCCAGGATCGGGACCGGCGTCCGAGGCTCGTCCGGCGGCGGGTGAGCCCATTGGCCCTGGTCCCGAGCCTGAAGGGCCGAGGGTGGCTTCCGGCCATCTACTTCATCTTCAGCCGGGCCGGATGTGAGGAGGCGCTCCGACGGTTGTTGGAGGAAGGGTTCTCCCTCTTGGATTCCAAGCAGCAACGGGAGGTCGATGAGGCGATTGCGACCTTTGTCAGTGAGAACCCAACACTCGTGAGTAAGTCGGAACTGAACGCGTTGGTTTTCGAAGGGCTCCGCCGAGGGACGGGCGCGCATCACGCCGGGATCCTTCCCGCCCTCAAGCGTCTAACCGAGACGTTATTCGAGCGGGGGCTGATCCAGGTCGTCTTTGCCACCGAGACGATGAGCCTCGGCATCCATATGCCGGCCAAGAGCGTCGTGATCCAGACCTTGACCAAGCGGAGCGATGTCGGCTTCCGGACCTTGAGCCACAATGAGCTGACCCAGATGGCCGGCCGCGCCGGCCGGCGGGGCATCGATCCTGAGGGCAAGTGCGTCATTGGCCTCGACGGCCCGGACGCGGTGGAGGAGACACTGCATCTCCTCCGGAAGCCATCGGAACCCATCGAGAGCCGGTTCCGGATCGGTTACAGCTCTGCTGCCCTGCTGCTTCTCACCCACAGGGATCCTCAAGATATCCGACGCAATATCGAGTCCAGCTTCGGTCAATTCCAGAATCGGAAGCGGATCCGGGCGATCGAGGAGCAGCTCAAAGAACTCAGGGAGAGGCTTGAAGAAGGTCGGCGGGTCGATCTGCCCTGCTGCACGGTCGAAGAGCTCCTCGCCTATCAGGAGAAGCGGCAGGAGGTGGAGGCGCTGAGACAAGAACTTCATCAGCTCCGGATAGCGGAGGGCCCGGTGGCCCGACGACGGAGGCGACGGGGGCATTTGCATCGTCGAGAAGACGAGGGCAAGATCGTTTCGGCCCAGGACTACCTGGCGGCCAAGAGACGCGTCGAGGAAAAAGCGGCGGCCCTCGGATCCCTGTCCTGCCACAGCTGCCCGGAGCGGCGGCGGCTGGAAAAGCTCCTCAAGAGGGAGCGAAGGCTGCGAGAGACCATCCGGACCCAGATGGAAACTCTCGAGCATCTCCAAAATACGTACTGGGAGCAGTTTCTGCGGGTCGTCGAGGTCCTCAAGCACTTCAACTGTTTGCGGAACGGAGCCCTCAGCACCCAGGGAATGTTGGTCGCCTCACTGCGCCACGACAATGAACTCTTGGTGACCCAGGTCGTCTTCTCGGGAGTGCTGAGTGGGCTGAAGGCCCACGAGATGATGGCCGTCCTCTCCTGTCTCGTGGAGGAGCCTCGCGAGACCGAGGCCCATTTCGCCCGACAGCTGCTCAAGCGTGAGCGGCACCTCAGAGACCGGATCCGACATATGGAGATGTTGGCGCGGGAGGTGATGGACGTCCAGCGGGCGCATCGAGTCTTCCTCCCGGTGTCCCTGCACACGACCTACCTCGCAGCGGCTTATGAGTGGGCGGCGGGGGAGGAGGATTGGTTATACTTGGTCGAGAGCCAATACGAAGGCCATGAAGGAGACCTGATCCGGGCCTTTCGGCGCCTGATCGATCTCTCGCGGCAGCTCCTCGAGTCCTCCGAGCTGCCGCAGGCGCTCCGCGACGATCTGCGTGCAGGGGTGCGGGCCCTGGATCGAGGGATCGTCCTCGAGAGCGCGTTGATATAGACCCGGACAGCAGTGTGCGGCGCAAGGGGGTACGAGTCCCGTGGGTAACCTCGTGTTTGCGGATCAGAAGGGACGGATCGCGGACCACCCGACCCTGGAGATGGGTGGGGCGTCCGGAAGCGACTGGGTTCGCGTCGCCGACAAGGAGCTGATCGCCTTGCCCGAGGGGGCGCGCCTCTTTACGATGCCGGGGTCGCACCCGGTCGGGTGGAATACGGCGCTCTCTACCTTCGAGGCGGTCAAGACGGTTGGCGGGCAGGAGGCGCTGGCGGTGGCGGCCTTCCTGCCGCCAGGGTACATGCGGACCCACCTGCCGGCTACCTTCTCTCCCGATCCTTCCGCAACGCCCTATCTGCCTCTATGGGCCTATACCGCCGTGGGGTGGAGCGACGGACAGTTCGTCACTGCGGCGGTCCGGGTAGATTCGATGGACCACCAGGAGCCCTGGCAGTACGATGATCGGACGCTCCTGCCGCTCATCAAGAGGCGCCTGGCCGAGCAGCCGAGCAACCGCGTCTGGCATCAGATCAGGCGTTGCGCTACAGAGTACCACTGTCTCTGTGCCAAGAACGGGTTCTACCGGCGATGGGAGGCGCCCCTCCCTATCGCCTTCGCCTGTAACGCGGACTGCGTGGGCTGCATCTCGCTCCAGCCCGACGGCCTCGTTCCGGCGTCCCATGAGCGCGTGGCCCTCGCACCGACACTCGAGGAGCTCTGTGCGGTGGCGCTGCCGCATCTGACCGAAGCGGAGGAGGGCATAGTCAGCTTTGGGCAGGGCTGCGACGGAGAGCCCCTGTTGCAGGGGGACTTGATCGAGGCGGTGATTCGGCGCGTGAGGGCTGAGACCGACCGAGGAACGATTCATCTGAACACGAATGGCTCCCTGCCTCGGGTCGTCGAACGCCTATGTCAGGCCGGCCTCGACAGCATTCGGGTCAGCCTGAACGCGACCCAGCCGGACCTGTATGCGGCCTACTATCGACCCCGGCACTACGGCGTGGCGGACGTGATCGCCTCGATCCGGACGGCCAAGGACCTTGGCTGCTACAC
>JAKEGQ010000260.1 GCA_022615475.1 Candidatus Methylomirabilota bacterium
AAGCCCATGAGGAGGGCCTCCCGCGTCTTGACCTTCTTGATGAACTCGGGGATCTTCTCCTTGTACCCGATCTCGCGGAGCATGCGCAGCACCGCCTCGTTCGCCCCGCCGTGGAGGGGCCCATAGAGGGCCGCGGTGGCCGCCGCCACGGCTGAGTAAGGATCGACGTGGGAGCTCCCGACGCTGCGCATGGCATTGGCGCTACAGTTCTGCTCGTGGTCCGCATGGAGGATGAACAGCACATCCAGCGCCTTCTCCAGGATGGGGTTCGGCTTGTACTTGGCCTCGGCCATCTTCCAGAGCATGTTCATGAAGTTGCCGGCGTAGCTCAATTCGTTGTCCGGCATCACGTACGGGAGGCCCTTGGTATGCCGGTAGGCCATGGCTCCCAGGGTGATGACCTTGCCGATGAGCCGGTAAATGTCCAGCTTCCGTGTCTCGGCGTCCCGGACCTTCTTCGCGGCGGGATAGAAGGTGGAGAGCGCCGCCAGGCTGCCCACCAGCATGCCCATGGGGTGGGCGTCGTAGTTGAACCCGTCCATGAACTTCTTCAGGTTCTCGTGCACCATGGTGTGGTAGGTGATGTGGTGCACCCACTCGTCGTACTGCGCCCGGGTCGGCAGCTCGCCGTGAATGACCAGGTAGGCAATCTCGAGGTAGTTGCTCTGCTCGGCGATATCCTCGATGGGATATCCCCGGTAGCGGAGGATGCCCCGCTCGCCGTCGATGTGCGTGATGGCGCTCCGGCAGGAGGCGGTGTTCATGAAGGCAGGGTCGTATCCGAGGAGACCGAAGTCCTCGTCGGACACCTTGATCTGCCGGAGGTCCGCAGTCCGGATCGCGGCTCCATACGTGGAAAACGTCCCGTAGAGGATGGGAATCTCGTAGGTTTTTCCTGTGCGATTGTCGGTAACCGTCAAACTGTCCGCACCCATGAACCCCTCCTTCCTTGCTGATCCTGGGGCTCGGGGAAGGCCGGCCGTTGGAGCGAGACCACTTTCCGCTCAGGAGGCCTGCCCTGAGGCGGCGAGCGTGACCTCTGGTTTCCGCCCATGCGTTTCACGGGCTGATGGCCTCCCCCACCCATCCCGGCGTGCTGGTTCCACGCGCCGCAGGATCCCCCCCGCACCTCTGTGGCTCCGGGTGAGCGTCGCGCGCCACATATCCCTCGCAGGGAGAGGCCTCGGGAGTGGGTCGCTGGCGGAGGAGCGGCGTTCGTTCCATCGACAGCATGTCCTGGTCGTGCCCACCGCGAAGGCGCTTCCCCGCCGAAAGGATGGCAGCCGGGGTGTCGATCAAGAGCCACCGGCCACCCCGAATGCCCACACACTGCGGCGGAGGATCGAACCCTGTTCCGTCGGAGAGGATCACCCGGTCGGCCAGCGCGAATCCCTCCGCTGCACTGCACTTGATGGACTGGCTGCGCGTGTCCCGCACCATCAGGAAGAGGTCGGGCTCGGCGGCCTGGACCAGGCTGTTGGACTCCGCAACGACCAGCGGCTCTGGACCCAGCAGGGATGCCAAGGCTTCGAGGCCATCGCGGAGTCGCTGCTGTCTGCACCGGAGCCAGAACACCCTGCGGGCACCGCTTTCGAGCATGCGCGTGGTGTCCTTGCCTGGGGGCGCACCGGTCTCCTCGTTGATGCTGAAGTCCCCGTCGAGGGTCGAGCACGCGCCGCACCCCGCGCCCCCCCGGGGACAGCAACTCTCGTCGTCCCGGATCGTGGTCACCTTGATGCCCAGCGGGGGATACGGGGATCGACAGGCCCGTATGATGGCGCAGGCAAACTCGGTCTTCCCCGAGTTCCGGCCGGTCGAGCCGATGACTACCCAGCCAGGGAGGCGTAGACGAGACATCGCCGTCATCCGCTACTCGTCGCAATGCCGCCGGAGAATGCCGGCGGTCCCCCTGCGTTCACGCCTGAGAACTCCATGGCAAGCCCGCGCTCGCCGGCTCGCTGCTCCCTCATCCGGAGAGGACGTACGGCAGGCGGCGAATGTAGCCCTCCCGCTCCGCCAGGAGATCCAGGTGGAGCGTTGCCGTCTCCTCGACCACGGGGATGATAACCCCGCCCACGGGAAGGCGCCGCTCGTCCACGGTCTTCACGTAGCCCCGACACCGCTCGCAGGCCTCGATCCACCGGGGCTCTGCCTCATCGGCCCGGAGAATGGTCAGCACGGCAGCGTCCTGGCTGTTGCACCAGGGGCAGGCCAGCCGTTCGAACTCCCATTCCGTCCCGCACAGCCCGCAGGTGAGGAGGCGTTTGCCGTCCTCCCGCCGCAGCCTGGCGACGCTGGGCGGCGAGCCGCAGATCCCGCAATGCCCCCCCAGCGGGGTGCCACGCCCCGGTCCAGCCGTGCCCGGAGTGATTCGCCGCACCGTCTCGGCGACAAAGGGTGCGGCCAGCGCTCGCCCGACGAAAAGAACCGCATCAACCGCCACGCCGTATTGCCGGGCCAGCGCCTCGAGGTGGGGCAGGTCCGGACCGAACGCCGCAGCTCGGGCCAGCCCTGTGATCACGTCGGGATCCGCCTTCAGCGCGGTCCCCAGGGCCTCGAGGTCCCCGGACCGCCGACCGTGTGCCGCCGCGGCCGCGCAGATCGCCTCGAACAGGGCACGCAGGAGTCCCGCGTCGAACGCAACATCCTCCGGGCCCAACATCGATGTCGTGGGGGAGACCGCCGACCCCCCGTGGGGAGCGGTGGGGGACGCCGGGGCGGCGGCCAGCGCCTCTCGCACCGCCCGCTGCCCCTTCAGCAGATCGATACGAAACCGGACGTACGCCTCGGACACACTCGGAAACTCCAGCAGGGCCTCCAGGCACCCCAGGATCTCCTCCAGCCCCGGTTGACTCTCGGCAACGGTCTCTTCTGTCATCTCGCCCACTCCCTGCCTCGCCGCGCCGCGAGGCGCTGGTCAGAAGCCAACCAGCTGCTCGTAGGCGCGGAGGATCCGGGTCACCTCATCGGCGGTGATGCTGGATCCCGGCTTGCCGGCCATCTCCCGCACGATTCGCATCCGGTCGGCGGGGGACTTGATGGCCAGCTTCCGCAGTTGATCCATGCCGTGGCACTGTGAGCAGCGAAACAGGTCCAGCGATGCGTGGATCTTGTCTATATCCTCCTTGGAGAAGCGCGCGTCGGGGAGTGCCTCCATGTGGGCGATGGCCTGCTCGATCTGC
>JAKEGQ010000053.1 GCA_022615475.1 Candidatus Methylomirabilota bacterium
CAAAACCCCGGAGGAAAGTATTTCCCGGCTACCGGCCATGACCGCGACCCTGGTAAACTTCGGTCTCCGGGTGAAAGGCCTGCCAGGCAAACCAGTAGCTGAATATGTGAGGGATCGGCCTCCCCTGACGGTCTTCCACTCCGCCCACTTCACCCCGGGGGCTCACCTCGATGCGGATGGCCTCCCCGGCGATTTCATCCTGGAGGGTACCCCGCACGTTCCGCAGCTCCGAGACTGGGTAGGCCTTGGCCTTTCCAGCTATCTTGATGCCGACGACCATCTCCTTGGGAGACAGGTCCGTGCGCACGTCGCCAACGGGAAACCAGATCCCGAGGCTTCTCGCATAGCCCTCATAGGGATCGACGGCGTAGTCCCTCGGGTAGCCCGTATCCCTCGATAGAGCCTCCGTGTGAGGATATCTCCTTCGCCAGGCCTCCCAGGTGGTCCTCCTGGATTCGAGCTTTGTCAGGCGTCTTCCCGCAAGAGGTCCGGCTATGGCCTGTTCCATCAGCTGAGACCAGAGGCTTTCGCTCTGGTGATCGTAGAGGAGGACATTGCTCTTGTAGAGCAGGCCCGAAACGCCGAAAGTGAGCGTTCTCCCATCCGTTTCCCGGGAATAGACCACTCCCGTTTGGGTGAGCGGTCAGTAGGTCACGACGATGGGCACGCCGTTCAGGGTGTCGTTCACCACCTCGTGCCAGGTGAGTATTTTGATGGGATAAGCCTTTGCCCGCCCCCCTATCTCCACGCCCAGGACCTGTTCTCCGGGCTCAAGAAAGCGGGCCTTCCCGGCTGCCAGGAATTTCGGGCTCAGGATGGCCGGAATCCCATCCCTGGGTGGCCCGCCCGACAGGATCAGCTCCCTGGGGACCAGGGCGTTGTCCAGGCTGAAAGCCGACGTCATGAGACAGGCCCCGGCGATAAGCACCGCCCGCAGCAGTTTCCTTATGGATATAGACCGAGACATATCTTTCTCCTCCGCCAGACCTGCAACGAAGTTTCAAGCCATTGAGCCTGTTTGCCAAGAGGCTCCTTCCGGGCTCATCAGCCTCCCGGCCTCCTTGGGGCCCCAGCTCCCCGCTTCGTAGGGCAGGAGCATCTTCTCCCGGTTGCCGCAGGTTTCGCACTCATCCAGGATCGGTGTGAGGAAAGACCAGCAGAGCTCGACGCCGTCCTGTCTCCAGAAGAGCGTCTGGTCCCCCCGCATGCAATCGAGAAGCGCCTTTTCATACGCATCGAGGACGGGGCCGCTGTAGTTCTGGCTGTACAGGAAATCCATGGTCACCGGCCTCAGCCGCACGACCGCTCCGGGGTTCTTGGCCTGGAAGGTGAGCGAGATCCTCTCTTCCGGGTAGACGCCCAGGGTGAGCCTGTTTGCGGTGATCGGCTCCCCGAGCATGTGGCGGAACAGGGAATGGGGAACTTCCTTGAACTGAATGGCAATCTCCGTCACCTTGCGTGCCAGCCGCTTGCCGGAAGTGAGGAAGAAAGGAACGCCCTGCCAGCGCCAGTTGTCGATGAAGACCCTGAGCGAGGCGTAAGTGGGGGTGAGCGAATCCGGATGCACCCCGGGCTCGTCCCGATAGGCAACCACGCGTTTTCCCGCGATCTCCCCCGCTTCGTACTGTCCCAGCACCAGGTGCCGATCCAGGTTCTCGACGGGAAAGGGCCTCAGGGAGCGAAACACCTTGGTCTTTTCGTCCCGCACCCGATCGGCCTCGAACACCGAGGGGGGCTCGATGGCCGTGAGGGAGAGGAGCTGCATCATGTGGTTCTGGAACATGTCTCTCAGCACGCCCGCTTCCTCATAATATCCTGCCCGGTGCTCGACCCCCAGGGTTTCGGCGGCCAGGATGGCCACGTGGTCGATGTATCTCCGGTTCCAGATGGGCTCGAAGATGGCGTTGGCGAAACGAAACATCAGGATGTTCTGGACCGTTTCCTTGGCCAGGTAGTGATCGATCCGGAAAATCTGATGCTCCTGAAAATGCTCGTGGAGGCTTCGATTCAGCTGAACGGCCGTTTGCAGATTGCGCCCGAACGGCTTTTCCACGACGATGCGGGACCACCCTCCGCTCTCCTGCTCTTCGCCGGCAAGCCCCGCGAGGCCCAGGGATTGGGCGCTCGATTCGTAGAGCGTGGGGGGAATGGCGAGATAGAAGATCCGGTTTCCCCGGGTCCCGCGCTTCCCGTCCAGGACTTTCAGGAAGCCCGCGAGATCCTGGAACGAGGGGAGGGCTTCCCCATCGAATCGAAGGGGGCGGTAGTGGAGCGCCTGGGCGAAAGCCGGCCACCGGTCCTCGGGGATTGAGCCGCCGTCGAACAGGGCCTCGTGCATCTTGTTCCGAAACTCATCATCCGTCATGGGTGTTCGACCACCGCCGACGATGGAGAAGGCATCAGGCAGCCCGCCTTTCCGAAACAGATCGAAGAGCGCGGGAATCAGCTTCCTCGCCGTGAGGTCTCCCGATGCCCCGAGGATGACTATGGCGCAAGGTTGCAGGTGGTTGCCCGTGAGGCATTCCCGGGCGGGAATTCCGAGGTCGGGGCACCGGGTTTCCGCCACTGCCGCCTCGACCTGGAGGCTCGTCGTTTTCGCCTCTGCATTCATCGTGATGATCTCCCCATTACCCATGGACCCGTAAATCGCTTCTCACGGTTCCGTCCTCGCTATCCTCGGCTCGGCGACCCATGCGGGCGGACGCCATGCCGTGGGACCCTCAGCACAAAAAGCTCCTGACGAGCCTCGTCGCGCGCTCCACGATGTTTTCGACGGTGAAGCCGTAGTTTGCCAAAACCTCTTCTCCCGGCGCACTCTCTCCAAAGCTCGTGACCCCGATGACATCGCCGGCGTCGCCGACCCAATCCCGCCAGCCCAGGGGCGAGCCCGCCTCGACGGCAAGCCGCACCCGGATTCCCTGCGGCAGCACCTCCTCGCGATAGCTCGCGGGCTGCTCGGAAAACAGCTCCCAGCTGGGCATGCTCACCACCCGGGCGTCGACATTCGCCTGAGCGAGCACTTCCTGCGCCCGCAAAATGAGCTGAACCTCCGAGCCGCTCGCGATCAGGATGATATGGGGCGCACTGCCTTTTTCCCGCGAAAGGATGTAGGCGCCTTTGAGGAGCCCCTCCGCACCCGCCACGCGGCTGCGATCGAAGATCGGCACACCCTGGCGTGAGAGTACCAGCATGGTCGGACCGTTTTTGCGCATCAGGGCGGCCCGCCATGCATAAGCCGTCTCGTTGGCGTCCGCGGGACGGATGACGCAGATGTTCGGCATGGCGCGAAAGGATGCGAGATGCTCCACGGGCTGATGCGTCGGGCCGTCTTCTCCGAGACCGATGGAGTCGTGGGTCATGACATAGATCACGGGTTGTTTCATGAGTGCGGCCAGTCGAATGGAGGGCCTGGCGTAATCGCTGAAAATGAAGAATGTGGAGGCGTAGGGTCGGACCCCGCCATGGAGCGACATCCCCGAGCTGCAGCCGCACATGGCGTGCTCGCGCACTCCCCAGGCGATGTTGCGGTTTGCATACTGGTCTCTGGAGAAATACCCCGAGTCATCGATCAGTGTCCTGGTGGAAGGCGAAAGGTCCGCACTGCCCCCGAGGAGCCAGGGGATTTTTGCTGCAAGGGCGTTGAGCACTTTTCCGGACGCCACCCGCGTGGCCATGGAGCCGCCTTGAGGGTCGAAAACCGGGATGCTCGAATCCCAATCGGATGGAAGATTTCCGGCTATCGCCTGCTCCAGTCTTTCCGCGATCCGCGAGTAACTCTTCTTGTATGCCGCGAATCGACCGTTCCACTCCTCCTCGAGCCCGCGGCCCCGATCCAGGGCGTGCCGCATGTGCGCCAGGACCGCGTCGGGCACCAGAAATTTTTCATCGGGCCAGCCATAGGACCTCTTGGCAAGCTTCACCTCCTCTTCCCCCAGGGGCTCGCCATGGGCCTCCCTCGTGTCCTGGCGGTTGGGAGCGCCGAAGCCGATGTGCGAGCGAAGGATGATGAGGGATGGCTGGTCCTTGACTTCTCGCGCATGCTCGAAAGCGTTGGCAATGGCCGCGAGATCGTTCGCCTGGTCCCCCAGGTTCTGGACATGCCAGTGACAGGCCTCGAAGCGCTTCGATACATCTTCCGAGAATGCGAGATCGGTGGGGCCTTCGATGCTGATGTGGTTGTCGTCGTAGACGCAGATCAGCTTGCCGAGCCCGAGGTGGCCCGCCAGGGATGCCGCTTCGTGGGATGCGCCTTCCATGAGGTCACCGTCACCGCAGATCGCGTAGGTGTGATGATCCACGATGTCGAAGTCCATGCGGTTGAAGACCGAAGCCAGATGAGCCTCGGCCATCGCCATGCCGACGGCGTTCAGGAAACCCTGTCCGAGGGGACCCGTCGTCGTCTCCACGCCGGGTGTCACCCCATGCTCGGGATGACCGGGGGTCTTGCTCCCCCACTGGCGAAATTTCTTGATATCTTCCAGGGACAGGTCATAGCCGCTCAGGTGAAGCATGGCGTACAGGAGCATAGAGGCGTGTCCGGCCGAGAGCACGAACCGGTCCCGGTTGAACCACTTGGGGTTGCCCGGATTGTGGCGCAGAAACTTCGTCCACAGCACGTAGGCCAGCGGCGCGAGGGCCATGGGGGTTCCCGGGTGGCCCGAGTTGGCCTTCTGCACGGCATCCATCGCGAGGGTGCGAATGGTTGCGATAGAGAGCTGGTCCAGGTGATCGGGTTTGACAGGTGCTTCCATACGGTACACTCCTTCCGCCACAGGCGAATTGCAGGTTTCCCATCAGCGAATC
>JAKEGQ010000261.1 GCA_022615475.1 Candidatus Methylomirabilota bacterium
CAACCCTGCCGGCGGACTATCGGACTATCGTAGCGCTTCGGGACCTCCAGGGGCGCTCCAGTGAAGAAATAGCTGAGATGCTGGGGCTCAGTGTTGCGGCCACCAAGTCACGGCTACACCGGGCGCGGCTGGCCCTCCGGGGGAAATTGGCAGGCGCCTTTGAGGAGAAGAAGAGTTGATCAGCTGTAGAGAGATTACAAACCTGCTCGCCGACTATCTCGAGGGATTGTTGGATCAGCGGGCGGTCCGGGCGCTCGAGGCCCACCTGTCGGGCTGCCGGACGTGCGAGAATTTCATGCGGACCTACAGGACAACGACCACGCTTTTGCGGGAGCTCGGCGAGGAAGAGGTCCCGGAAGAGCTGAAAGACCGCGTACTCCGTTTCTTTCACGAGCGCCGGGAGAGGCCGGAAGCATTTTCTTGACGCAACCTGGCCGGGAAACCCAGAAGTTCAAGAATCCGCGCGTCGGACCGAAGAATATTCAGGCGGTCCTTGGGAGGGAGAAAAGATGAAAACCACAGGGGCGACGGAGGCAAGGGTCGAATCTTACCGGCTGCAGGATAGGGTGAGCATCGAGGAGGTTCCGGCGGGGGCCCGCCAACTGGAGGTCTGGGTTCCTTTCCTTCAAAGTGATGAACATCAACGGGTTCTCGGGGTGAAGGTTGAGGCCGACGTCCCCCTGACGCTGCAGTACGACCGGGAGTGGGGCAATGGCATCCTCCACGGGCGGCTCTCCCCGGCGAGGAAGGTGGAGCTCCACATCTCCTATCAGGTCCTGCGGTGGCCGGCGCGGGTGGCCCTGGATCCGACCCGGGCACAGCCGCTGGACGGGATGCCGGAGGCGTTTCTGCGGAGCCTGCTCCCCGAGCGGTACGTCCGTGTGGATGCCGAGATGCGCGAGCGGGCAGTCCACATCGTCGGGAGAGAAAAAAATCCGTTGAAGCAAGCAGAAGCTCTCTATGATCACGTCGTCGGATTCATGAAGTACGATGCCACCCAGCAGTCCTGGAAGGGGAGTACCGATCACGCGCTCACCTGTCAGATCGGGAACTGTAACGACATCCACGCCCTGTACATCTCCCTCTGCCGAGCCATTCAGATTCCCGCTCGCCTGGTGATGGGGTTTGCGCTGGAGGCACCGAGCCCGGAGCAGTGCGAGGTGTGCGGCTACCACTGCTGGGCGGAGACATACGTCGGGGGGCTCGGGTGGATCCCGGTGGATGCCTCCTGCGCCTGCAAGTACGGTCACGCAGGGTTCGGGACCCTCGACCTGAATCATATTGCCTACTCCCGGGGACGGGATCTCCTGCTGGAGCCTCCCCAGCGGGGGGAACGCCTCCTCTATTTCCCCGCGGCCTACGCAGAGATGGACGGAACCAGGCACAAGCACGTGGAACGGCACCTAACCTTTGAAGCCTTGGAACGGCACTGAGCCCGCAAGGGGTAAGGGAGGTGTCGCTTCCCTGGCTCTTTCTACGTCTTCCTGCTCGTCCTCCGGCAGGTGCGCGTTAGTTCGAGCGGGGCGATCTAATCTCATCGGCCTCTCGGGAGGAAGAGGGATCCGATGAGAGTCACGTGTGCCTGCCAAGGGCCTTGCCAGTCATCAGATCACTCACAGTCCCCGTGAAGGCGTGGCGTGGATTCGCTCCCTCAAAATGGGGTTGACTCTTGCAGTTGAGATGTGCTACCTAACGTCAAGGGGGTTGGATGAGGCGCGCAGGTTTTTGGAGTCACATTGCGGTTGGTCTTGTCCTTGCGGGGCTGATTGGCGGGGTTTGCCGGACGGCATCCGCAAAAACCGCTTTTCAAACCCATCACAACTGCACGGCCCTCATCCATGGGCAAGTAAGCGCGTCGAAGGCGGCGTCGCCGAGTCTTGGGGCAATTTATGTTGAGCCCGGTGTCCCACCGAGGCGCTTATCACTTTGGATTCCCTCTTCTTTTGAGCTGACCACTTTTGAGCTAATTGCACGCTGTCTCTCGCTCGATTTTTGGGGCAATCACTCTTCTCGCTCGCCTCCCGCCTGTCTCTGATTACTCCCTTTTCCAAGCCAATCCGGTGACCTGGCCGAAGCCGCTCCCTGTCCGCACGTGTCCGGTGACAGATTGGATGGCGCGGACTCCGGGGCGAATCCCTCCTGGAATGCGCATCGACACTACGCACCGAGTGGTCGCGATGGATTTGGGTCTCGTTGTACGAGGAGTCTATGGAAATAAAGGCATGACCGACACCTGATGAGAAAGAGCTGATTCGGAGGGGAGGGGATAAGGCGGACCCAATGGAGAGCTATGGAACTGTCGAGCGGTGAGAAAAGATGGGCGTATCTCACAAACACTTACGGACGGTCGGGGATGCATGATCTAGTCGGCACAGGCGTACTCGAGGGCGAGGCGGGTCCTCGCCCCTCAACAGACCCGATTGGCCATGTACTGTGGTCAGGGGGGCCTGGTAGGGTCAGTCGATTCTTGGGCTGGCCTCTGGCCCTTGCGATCCTGTCGGGTGGACTATTGAGCCTAGCTTTTGCAGGGACCGGAGATCAGGGCTGGCTCGCCTTCGGAGCGTTGGTTCCCCTCCTCGTGGCGGTTCCGGGAGTCACCTGGCGGCATGCCGCTATCATTGGCGCCATCAGCAGTCTGATGTTCTGGCTCATAACGCTGTCGTGGGTTGTGCCGACGATGGTTCGCCACGGGGGGTTACCCTGGTTCTTGGCAAGTCCGATCCTCCTTGGGCTCGCAGGCTATCTCGCA
>JAKEGQ010000262.1 GCA_022615475.1 Candidatus Methylomirabilota bacterium
CGCCGAGCGCTTCAGGCTCGATGGGTCTATACTCCTGATCTACATCAGGGGAATGGCAAAGCCCCTGCGCTTCGTGCGGAAGGAACCGTAGCGCTACCCGACCAAATACCAGCCCCCCCACTCTCCCTGGGGCCGGGGGGGATCTCAGGAATCACTGGGACCCGACGGCGATGACGGGCCTCCCCCTACCTCATTGGTAGGGCGCCCCGTATGAGCGGATGAAGGCCTCAAGGGCCTGTTCGGCTTCCGGGGTGATGTCGAGAAACTCTATCCCGGTTCGATAGTACAGGGTTCCATTGGGGTCACGCCGAACCGCCCCGCTGTGCACGACCCGACACCGAACAGTTAGGGGCTCACCAGGAACCGGCAGATCAAGAAGACATACGCCACCTACGCGGAGCGTACCCTGGTGCTCCACAAGGGCCCCCCCTAGGCTGAGGTTGATTACCTCTGCCTCTTGTGGGGTCGTGATGGCTCCAGTGACCCCGCGAATTGGAAAGCGCGGAAGTCTTCGCATCCGGCGGTCTTCGTCCATCAGCCCTCAGAAAACTTTCTCGCAGGCCTCAGGTTGAGATTTCTGGGGCAGTGTGAGGCGATAGAGAGAGATGGACCAAGGCCTTATGGCGAGAATGAGCAATGTTTCTGCCAGTTGCGGAAGTCCTTAGTTCTGGAAGGGTCTAGCGGAAAACTGAGGCGAATTCGACTGCCTGCTTGCCGGCAGTGTTCAAAGATCGGCACCGCGCGATGCGGATTCAACGCCGGCATTCTTGAAAATTCAATGAGTTGCGCTATCGGATGCTGGCATACATTTTGCTCCGTGATTCCTTCTAAGAAGGGCGCCGTAGCCCCAGAGTGGGAGCGGCGAAAAGAGAATATCCATGGTCCGACGTACTCTCGCATGCTTGGAAGAGCAGCGGGGTGTCGTCCTGATCCTCTCAATCTTCGTCCTACTCCTGCTCACGACCCTCGGGCTCGCCTTCCTGACCACAGCCGCCACCGAGAACACCATCGCGGTTAACTATCGGAATCATGTCCAGGCCTTCTACGCGGCCGAGGCAGGCGTCGAGTCGGGGGTCGTGAGCCTCAAGAGCCTCGTAGGGGCCAATCCGACCCCAACCGATGCGCAGCTCGCCGGCCTGCTTCCCCCAGCGCTCACCGACCCCAACTACACCTTCAATGCCTTTCAGGTCCAGCGGGTCCGGACGGTCGCGCCTTATAGTTATCAAACCACGCTCACCACCGGGGCCTATGCCGGCCTGATGGCTTGGACCACCGATTACGAGGTCACGGCCACGGTGACGGGTCCCCGGGGGAGCCAGGCCCGGGTTACCCAGAAGTTGCAGCACGTGGGGATTCCCCTCTTCCAGTTCATGGGCTTCTACGGCCGGGGCGTGGATCTGGAGCTTTCCCCGGGCCCCGCGATGACCATTACCGGGCGGATCCATTCGAACAGCAACCTCTATCTGAAGGCCGGCGACGGCGGCTTGAAGATCGACTCGTACGCCACCACCACCGGGGATATCTACCGTTACGTCAAGGGATACCCGGACCGGGGGAAAAACCCCCAGATCAAGGACGCCAATGGGGTCTATCAGACCCTCAACTTCGACCACGAGTACAACTACGATTTCGCCAGTAAATGGTCGGAAAGCGACTGGACGAGCGCGGCCCTCAAGGCCTTCGGCGGCCGCGTCCAGGATAGCAGCATGAGCGTCCAGGAGATCCTTCCGCCCATTCCGGACACGCTGTACGATCCGAAAAATGCGGACAAGTCCTCGCACCTCATGATCGAGAAGGGGAGCGTGAGCGATTCCCCGGCCCTGAAGGACGCCAAGATCTACTACCAGGCCGACCTCCGGATCGAAGATGGCCAGGGCCACGCCAAAGACGGAAGCACAGTCAACCTGAACAAGTGCAAGAAGGGTGGGGGCGGCGACGCCGTCGAGACAAAGACCTTTTGGGACGGGCGAGAGAAGAAGATGATGACCGTCACCGAGGTGGACGTCGGCGTGCTGGATGCTTGTGGCGTGATGCCGGCCAACGGGATCCTGTACGTGAGCCGCGGGGATGCCGACGGTGCTGTCCGCTTGGTCAACGGCTCGAAGCTCCCGAGTCAGGGACTCACCGTGGTCTCTGGGAACCCGGTCTATATCCAGGGGGATTACAACACGGTGAACAAGGTCCCGGCTTCGGTGTTAGGCGACGCCATCACGGTCCTTTCCAATAACTGGGAGAAGAACGGGTACGACAAGAAGGGCAAGGACGTGACCTCGTCGCGGAAGGCTGCAGCCACCACGGTGAACGCTGCCTTCGCGACCGGCCCGAGCCACGAGTCGGTGATGGACAAGTCAAATGGCCAGATGAACAACCTGATACGGTTTCTGGAGCACTGGACCAGCGTCGATTTTACGTACAACGGTTCTCTCGTCGCCCTCTGGCACAGCCAGCAAGCTAAGGAGTGGTTTCGCTGCTGCGGGGACGGGGGAGATCTCTACTACACACCGCCCAACCGAATCTGGAGCTACGAGACGCTCTTTAACACCAATCAGCCGCCCGGGACGCCCATGGGGACCATCTACTTGCGGGGCCAGTGGACGGAGGGATAACAAGGCCCGAGCGTGCGGCGAGCTCCTCCAAATAACGGCATGCCATCCACCGGGGGAACCATGGCCCCCGCCCCCGACCCCGCTCCGGCACCATCAACGTCGCGCCGCACACTGAAAAAGGCCCCCTCGGGTAGAGCACGACCCGAGGGGGCTTTCCCTTTCCATCCCTCCTTTGAGA
>JAKEGQ010000263.1 GCA_022615475.1 Candidatus Methylomirabilota bacterium
ACGAAATTCGATCCCACCTGCACCCTGGAAATTGACGCACCAGACACGCCACAGATGCGGGAGTATGCGAATAGGCTGTGGACGAACCTCGAGCAAGCCGACATACCCTTTACGATGCACTGGGGCAAGTTCAACTGGTTTCTGACGCCGGAGCGTGTGCGGAGCATGTACGGGCAGCAGAACGTCGAAAAGTGGATCGCAAGCCGAAAGGCCTTATTGAGCCCAGAGGTGAGAAGCGTGTTTACAAACGACTTTATGACATCGGTCGGGCTCGCCACGTGAATCCCCGCATCCGACGCGCGATGTTGGTATTGCCGCGGAATGTCGGGTTCCGGAAAGTCGCGCGAGCATTTCGTGAACGGGACTGTGCGCGGGATTCGGTCGGCGATGGGACTGGGCTGCCGCCCTTATGGTTCGCCGCCCGCTCCCCACTCGCAGTAGTCACAGACGAACGGATCATTCAGGGGATTGCCGCACCAGGGACACTCGGTGCGATCCTGAGGCTTTGTCTTCGCCGCCTTGGGGCGCTCCTCGTCCTGCTCACCGACCTCGAGATCATCCTGGGGCTTTAGCTCAGGGGCCATGTTCTCCCTCCGTAAAAGACGCATGCCCCCGGGGGCGCAGATCACCCGCGAGGGCACGCCGTTTCGGTCCTGAGTTCGTGAATCTTCCTACCCCGGTTCCATCCAGGCTTCTCCCACCCCAGTCCGGCCTACAACAGTCGCGGTGTCAAGGGTGCGGCGTGCCCTACTTCTTCTCGACGATGACGCGGCCTTTCTCGTTGACGTACACCCGATAGGTGTCGCCGGAGGAGCAGCGGGCGAGGTAGTCGTTATCTCCGAGCTTCGTGAAAGTGACCACCTGGCCGCAGGGCTTCCCCTGCAATGCGATCACTGCGGTCAGATCCTGGCCCGGGTCGACCGGTTTGGCCTGCGCCATCAGGACCGTGGCAAAGAGGACGGCGCCGAGAAACCATCCTGCGTTCTTCCCAACACCCATGGACCCCTCCTTTGCGATCGCCGGTTATAGCTTGGCGAATTCGCCGGGATCGGCGAGCTTGCCCCAGAGGATCTCCCGGCCTTTCGCGATTTCCCGGCCCAGCGCGGGATCCCCATCCTGCAATAATGTGATGACCTTCATAAAGAGGAGGTTGAACTGGTCGCGCAACTGCTCCAACGGCGTCCCATCTTCGCGGGCATGAAAGCCGCGGAACCTGTCCATCAGGTCGTCGATCTGATTTTTCAGCGCTAGCTTTGTGAAAAACCCGATCGCGCTGGTATCGCGAAGGCGGGCCACGAGCGCATTGATGTCATACGTCTCCGGAACCCTGTCGGTGGGCGCCTCGGTGTCCGCCGGCTTTTTTCCGGCGTCCTCGGCCGGCGGGATACCGCCGTTCCCTCCGGCCACATGCGTGGCCGCCGTGAGGGCCACCACGAGGGTGGCAAGCGTTAAGACGGTCAGATGGCGTATCCCCATGCTCTTTCCGCCTCATGGCTGACGGCGGTGGACGGGCGAAGTTCTACATCGTTACCCCTTGTGTTGACCGGGGGATCTCCCTGGGTGACCTGTCTATGAGGGTCGCCGCAAGACGCCCTTCGGGAATGGAACCGCCGGTCTCCGGTCCGTCTTGGAGCCGACGGAATTGCTGCAGCCCTGACAGAGGTAGTCGTACAGCTCGCCGTCGGGGAGGATCAAGAGGAGGTGTTGCCGGACGGGCATCGAGCGGCGACACTTGTCGCAGTAGAGATGCGATGCTTGCAATTGGTCGAATTGTTTGTCCATGAAAGACACCGGAACGATCCCCCTGATTATGGCCCGCTTGACTGGGGGTGTCAAGGGTGGGGCAGGGGTGCGACATCTCCCGGCGGTGTAGGGGGTGCGGGCGGCGGCGAGAAGCGCGATGGGAGCGTTACAGACTGGCATACTTTTTGCTGACTTTCCTTTGGGAGAGTCTGGCGTCCCCCCCGGCAAAGATGGAAGGAAAACATGGAACATAACTTCGAAGAGAGCAAGGGTATCAATCGGGATACCGAACTCCACGGGATCCCCGGCCCAAAGTTTATCACGAGGAGGACGACCGCCTTTGTGGTCGATGGGCTGCTCGTGGCCACAATCAGTCTGTGGCTTGGGGGCGGATTCTGGTGGCTGGTTGCAATTGGTTATCTCCTGGTGCGAGATGCCCTGATTCATGGGAGCAGTATCGGCAAATTTGTCGTCGGTCTCACCGTCACGGATCGCGATGGAAACGCGTGCACCATCGCGAAGTCCATTGTACGAAACCTTCTCCTCTTGCTTCCTGGTGTCGTCGTTGAGTTCTTCGTGATGGCCCTTTCCAGGCAGGGCCGGCGCCTGGGGGATCGTCTCGCGAAAACGCACGTCGCCCACATCCGCCCCCCTATGATCATGGGAGCATTGTGCCTCGTGCTCGCCTCGTCTTTCATGATCCTCGACATGACACACATGACACAACAGTGGGACTGGCGCGAGTGGCTCGACGTGCTCGGCAGCAAGAGAGTGGACATCGGGGCAATCATTACTGCAAGTAGTCCAGGCACCAAAAGTGAGGGCGGGAGAGTGGACGTTCAACCCCGGGATTCACTTGAGGAGCGTGAAAGATACATCATTTACTTTCGAAACAGACAAACGATCGCGGTGGAGGAGTACTGGGAAAGAGGCGACGAAATCCATTATCAGAGGCTTGGTGGTATCGTTGGTGTGCGGCGCAACAGAGTCGCCATGATTGAAAACAAAATCGACGGCACGAAGAAGCAGTATAACCCCTTCCTCCCGAAATGACCTCCCGACACTTGGTTTGATGGGGACCCTAGGCTCCGTCCGGCTCTATAGCACGGATCACCTTTTCCAAGGCATCCTGGGCCGTGGCCGTGAGGTGTAGCCAACGCAAGCCGTGTTCATACAGGTCATCCCGCGGTTGCACCTCGGCGCGGACGACCTCTGCCTGGCCGCGGAAGTTCGTCCCTGCGATCCGCGCAAAGAGTTCCACGCGGTTATAGAGGGACAATCGTTCGGAAAGCCAGAGCTGGAGGCCCCCAATGCTGATATTCTTGATGGCGCCAATCAAGGGTTTGGGGGAACAGTTCTCGCTCACAAGGCGACACGCCACCTGAACCTTCACGGGAACACGGACCGTCCTGCGGAACTCACCCCGACGGCTGAGAGGGATGCTCAGATCCAGGCCGACCGGCTCGCCTCGTTGCATGGCAATAACCGACGGGGGCGATGAGGGGTGTGCCGATCCCATGGTAATTGCCGACGGGGGCGACGGGCGGTGTGACGGCCCCTCGGTGATGGAGCGGTCCTCGGTCTGTCCGAGGATTTGTCCGAGGAGACGGTGAAGCTCCACGAGAAAATCCGGCGGGACCACAATCCCCTCGCCCAGAGGCACGCACGCTTCCCCGGCTTCTAACGAGGGACAACACACCCGCAACTCGATGCGAGCGCTGCCATCAGCGTGACGGAGCGACAGGCAGACCTTCCCCAGATGACTGCCCTTGGCCTGCTTGGATGTCTTGGTCACTATATTCTCCATTCCTCCCGATCAATCCCCATCTCGCTTCCCGGGCTGATCGAAGCGCCTATTTAGACCTCTCATCAGTCAAGCAAGAACTATGCCGCGACAAAATCCCTTATTTTTTAAGAGGATGCTGCATCCCCCCGGTAGGCCTGCCCGATTTTCGTCGGGAATGAGGAGCCAGGAGTCTTGCAAATA